>NZ_JARVSX010000025.1:0-10401 GCF_030208975.1 Pseudomonas sp. ME-P-057 | reverse complement strand
ACTCGCCGAAGGCGAAACAGTCTGCCCCCAGGCAGACGCCCTTGATCTTGATCTTGATCTTGGCGCACTAAACCCCACCGGGTACCTTAGTTCCCGAACTGCCTGCTCAACCCCGGCGGCACGCCACTGGCATCGGTCTCCTGCCACGGACCGCTTGGCGAAGTCGACCACGTCCAGCCGTTGTTCCAGCGGTAATAGGTACGCTGGCGGTAAAACGTATTCGGCACATTGTCCAGCACATGCACCCCCAGGTGCGCGTCCCAGTGACTGTTGCCACCCGGCGGCGGAGCGAAATGCGAGGACGTTTTCGGACCCGGCGCAGGGATCGGCGCGGACGGCGGCGTCTGTGGCGCGGTCCGCGGAGTGCCGGGCTGCGGGGTCGGCGACGGGCCGGGGATAGTCTGGATGGGCTCCGAACTCTGCTCGGAACTCTGCGATCCCGGATGCTGAACCGCACACGCTGCGGTCAATCCCACCACCAGACTCAACAAGGCAAAACGGGCGACGCGATACATAAAGGCTCTCTACTCGCTGCGTTAACGGGGTTACTGATCGGGACGGTCAATGGTCAGCGCCTGCGTCGCCGTGACGCTGGAAGGCAACGGCTGACTGCGACCGACCCATTCACCTGCCGTGGGCTGACCGGCGCGGGACACCCTGGCCACCAGTTGGACTTCGGCGAAGTTGGACAGTTTCAGCTGCGGCATCATCGCGTCGGCGTCACTCAACTCAACCTCCAGCGGCAAGTCGGCGACGGTGATGCGCTTGACCGCCAGGGGCGCGGGCGGCCCGGAAACCGCTCGGGCAAACACAAATACGCTATCGCCGGGCTGCACCTTGTCTTGCACCGACGCCGACAGTGCGACGCGCACTTTCAGGCGCGCGCCCGGTACTGCCATGGGCTGGGTGGTTTCCAGCTTGCCGCCGTTTTGCACCAGCTTGTCACCGGCCCGCTTGATCCCGCCTTCGAGTGCTTCACGCGAAGGATCGTTCGGCGGCAATACCGCCAACAGGCGCGTCCAGTAGCTCACGGCCTGATCGAAGTGCTGGCTCTCAAAGGCATTGATGCCCATCAGGCCGAGGCTGGTGACTTCCCTCGGATTGAGCTTCAACGCTTCTTCGGCAATCCCCTGAATCTGCGGGCTCCAGGCCTTGTTGCCAGCGAAATACAGCGCCTGTGCCCACTGCCCCAGCAGCTCAGGCTGACGACCCGCCAGCTTCGCGGCACGCTCGAACATCCGTGCGGCATCGGCCAAGCGGTCCTGGGCCATGTAGGTCCGGGCAAGGAAGTACGCGCTCTCGGCGGAGTCCGGTTGCGCCTTGACCGCACGCTCCAGTCGCTCGGTCATCTGCGCCAGCGAACCTGGGGGCTGGGAGAACTCTCGCGCCAGCTCGACCTTGTCCGACGCGCCGAAGTGCAGGTACAGGCCCAACGCCAACACCGGCACCAGAATCGCCGCGAGCACCGGCCACGGTTTGCCCAGACGCGACACCCGCTCTGCGCCGGTGCCTTGCGTATCGGCGAGCAGTTCACGGGCCGCCTCGGCGCGGCCGCCGTCCAACTGAGCTGCCGAGAGTACGCCCTCCTCCTGCTGCGCCTGAAGTTCGGCGATGCGTTCCTGATACAAGGCGACGTTGAGGGCGGTGCGATCTTCTTCGCTTTGAGCGCGGCGACCACGCAGCACGGGGATCAGCAGAAAACTCAGGGCCACCAGCAACAACAGGCCGGCGGCCATCCAGAAATCGATCATTCGCGGTTTTTATCCAGCAAGTGGGCGAGGCGCTGACGCTCCTCGTCGGAAAGCCCGTCGGTGGCATCGCGGCTTGAGCGGCGTCGGCGCACGACGATCACGCCAATCAACGCCACGCCGCCCAACAGGAGCCCGGCCGGCCCGAACCAGAGCAGCCAGGTGTGCGCGTTGAGCTCGGGTTTGTAGCGCACGAACTCGCCGTAGCGATCGACCATGAAATCGATGATCTGCTGGTTGCTCCGGCCCTCGCCCAGCATCCGGTAGATCTCCTTGCGCAGGTCCGCTGCGATAGGGGCGTTGGAATCGGCAATGTCCTGATTCTGGCACTTGGGGCAGCGGAGTTCGCGGGTGAGCTCGGCGTAACGCCCGCGCTCCGCTTCGTCCTTGAAGGTGTAGGCGTCGATAGCCGCCTGGGCTACGCCCCCGCATCCCAACGCCAACACCAAACCGGCAACCAGCCGCCGCACCCTCCGCGCAAGCACGCCTGTCCGCCGCCGCGGGATCCCCTGTAGGAGCGCGCTTGCCCGCGAAGAGGCCTTAATAGCCGATACATCTCCAGGGGCTGAATCGACGCCCTCGCGAGCAAGCTCGGCTCCTACATGGACGCCATCGTCGGGGAAAATGGGGTCTGGCATGCCATCCTCATCATTGAGCAAGGTCATTGACGGCCCTCCTCAACCAGCGCCTGGTATTGCGCGGCGAGTTTCTCGCGCCAGACGGTCTGGTCGATCACGCCGACGTGCTTGTAGCGAATGACGCCCCTGGCATCGATCAAGAAGGTCTCTGGCGCGCCGTAGACGCCCAGATTCAGGCCGAGGCTGCCGGCTTCGTCGTTGATGTTCAGCTGGTAGGGGTCGTGAAACTCCGACAGCCACTTCACCGCATCGGCGTTCACGTCCTTGTAGTTGACGCCGTAGATCACCACGCCCTGCCCCGCCAGTTTGGTCAGCACCGGATGCTCGACCCGGCATGCAACGCACCAGGTGCCCCAGACATTGACCAGCGCCGGCTTGCCAAGCAGGTCGTTGCGGGTCAGCGGTTTGCCGTCCTGCACAGCGGGCAAGCTGAAGGCCGGAAATGGCTTACCGATCAGCGCCGAGGGCAATTCCGATGGGTCAAGGTACAAACCCCGATAGAGCAACGCCGCCATCGCGAGGAACAGCACCAGCGGTGCCAGCAACATCCAGCGCCTCATACCGCTGCTCCCGGAAGTCCCAACGCGTCACGCACCCGGCTGCGGACTTTGACCCGATAACGCTTGTCCAGCGCGGCGAGCACACCGCCCAGCGCCGTGATCAGCCCGCCAAACCAGATCCAGCGCACGAACGGTTTGACGTGCACGCGCACCGCCCATGCGCCGTTCTCCAGCGGTTCGCCCAGCGCCACGTACAGATCACGGGTGAAACCGGCGTCAATGCCGGCCTCGGTCATCATCGAGCGCTGCACGGTGTAGAGCCGCTTTTCAGGGTGCAGTACGGTGATTTCCTTGCCGTCTTCCAGCACATGGAGGGTGCCGCGGTCGGACGTGAAGTTCGGCCCTTGGTAATGCTGCGCGCCCTCGAACACAAAGGTATAACCGCCCAGCTCAACCGACTCTCCCGGTGCCATGCGCAGATCACGTTCGGCGCTGTTCTGGCTCGACAACACCACGCCCAATGCCACCACTGCGATGCCGATATGCGCCACTTGCATGCCCCAGTAACTGCGGGTCAGCGAGCGCATGCCTTTGAGCAGGCCTTTGTGGCGCGTCTTGTCCAGCAGGTCACGCACCCCGGCCAGCAACACCCAGGCTGCCAGCAAGCAGGTGGCGAGGACCGCCCAGTGGAAATCGGCCATGGCAAAGCCGGCGATCACTGCCAGCACCGCGCTGCCCACCAGCACAGGGGCAAGCATGCTCAACAGCCACTTGACCGGCGTGTCTTTCCAGCGCACCAGCACGCCCACGGCCATGACGGCCATCAGCACGCCCATGAGCGGCACGAACATCGCGTTGAAATAAGGCGGACCGACGGACATCTTCGCTCCGCTCAAGGCGTCCAGCACCAGTGGATACAACGTGCCGAGCAGAATCATCGACGCCGCCACCACCAGCACCAGGTTGTTGCCCAGCAGCAGGGTCTCCCGCGACCACAGGCCAAAGCCGACGTGGCTTTTCACCACCGGCGCGCGCACCGCAAACAGGGTCAGCGAACCGCCCACCACCATCAGCAGGAAGATCAGAATGAACACGCCACGGGCGGGATCGGAGGCAAACGCATGCACCGAAGTCAGTACCCCCGAGCGCACGAGGAACGTGCCCAGCAGGCTCAATGAAAACGCGGCGATGGCCAGAAGCACGGTCCAGCTCTTGAACACGCCCCGCTTCTCGGTGACCGCCAGGGAGTGAATCAGCGCCGTGCCCACCAGCCAAGGCATGAACGAGGCGTTTTCCACCGGATCCCAGAACCACCAGCCGCCCCAGCCGAGTTCGTAATACGCCCACCAGGAGCCCAGGGTGATGCCCACGCCGAGGAAGGCCCAGGCTACGATGGTCCAGGGCCGTGACCACCGTGCCCAGGCTGCGTCCAGACGCCCGCCGAGCAGCGCGGCGATGGCGAAGGCGAAGGCCACCGAGAACCCGACGTAGCCCATGTAGAGCATCGGCGGATGGACGATCAGGCCGATGTCCTGCAGCAGCGGGTTTAAATCGCGTCCGTCCTGGGGCACCTGCGGCAGGATGCGGCTGAACGGGTTGGACGTGAGAATCAGAAACAGCAGAAAGCCGACGCTGATCATGCCCATCACCGCCAGCACGCGGGCGAGCATGACCTGCGGCAGTTGCCGCGAAAAGATCGACACCGCAAAGGTCCAGCCGCCCAGTATCAAGGCCCACAGCAACAGCGAGCCCTCGTGCGCGCCCCATACGGCGCTGAACTTGTAGTACCACGGCAACGCGCTGTTGGAGTTTTCCGCGACGTAGGCCACGGAAAAATCATCCACCATGAACGCATGGGTCAGGCAGCCAAAGGCGAACAGCAGAAAAGCGAACTGCCCCCACGCGGCCGGCTGCGCGAGGCTCATCCACAGCCGGTCCCCACGCCAGGCGCCCATCAGTGGCACCACGGCCTGAACAAGCGCGAAGCACAGCGCCAAAATCATGGCCAGATGGCCGAGTTCGGGAATCATCGGTTACCCCTGTTTCGCTGGAGACGTGGCCGGTGCATAGGACGCGCCCGATTCGGGGCGGCCGCTGTCTTTCAGCGCCTTGGTCACTTCCGGCGGCATGTATTTCTCGTCGTGTTTGGCCAGCACTTCATCGGCCACCACCACGCCATCGCCATTGAGCCGGCCGAGGGCAACAATGCCCTGCCCTTCGCGGAACAGGTCCGGGAGGATGCCGCGGTAGCTGATGGTCACCGACTTGTTGAAATCGGTGACGATAAAGGTCACGTCCAGCGAGTCGGCCGAGCGCTGCAGTGAGCCTTTTTCCACCATCCCGCCGGCACGAATGCGGGTGCCGCGGGGGGCTTCGCCGCTGGCGATCTGGGTCGGGGTGTAAAACAGGTTGATGTTTTCCTTCAGCGCGCTGAGTGCAAGGCTGACCGCGATGCCAACCCCGGCGAGTATCGCCACAATGATCAACAGTCGCTTTTTTCGCAGCGGATTCACGGCGTGCTCTCCCGGCGCAGACGGCGCGCCTCTTGTTGCAGGTAACGCCGACGCGCAAAAACAGGTGCCAGCACATTGATTGCCAGCACACACGCGCAGATGCCGTAGGCCGACCAGACGTAGAGCCCGTGCCTGCCCATCGCCAGAAAATCGCTGAATGATTCGAAACTCATCGTTTGCCTCCGTCGCGCGATGACCCGGCGCCGGATGGCGGGCCAGATGCCGACTTGGAGCCTGGACCCAATTGCCGCGACAGCTCATCCTTCACCCAGCCGGCGCGGGCTTCGCGCCTGAGCACATCCAGGCGCATGCGCATCAGCAGCACCGCGCCGAAGAAGCAGTAGAACCCCAGTACGGTGAACAGCAGCGGCAGCCACATTTCGGCAGGCATGGCCGGTTTTTCCGTCAGGCTGAACGTGGCGCCCTGGTGCAAGGTGCTCCACCACTCCACCGAGTATTTGATGATCGGAATGTTGATCACCCCGACGATGGCCAGCACGGCGCAGGCCTTGGCTGCGCTGTCGCGGTTGGTGATGGCGTTGCCCAGCGCGATCAGGCCGAAATACAGAAACAGCAGAATCAGCATCGACGTCAGCCGTGCATCCCAGACCCACCACGAGCCCCACGTCGGCTTGCCCCAGATTGCGCCGGTCACCAGCGCCAGGGCAGTCATCCAGGCACCGATGGGCGCTGCGCATTGCAGGGCGACATCGGCCATTTTCATCTTCCACACCAGCCCGACCACGCCGCAGACCGCCATCGTCACGTAGCAGGACTGCGCCAGCATGGCGGCCGGAACGTGAATGTAAATGATGCGAAAGCTGTTGCCTTGCTGATAGTCAGGCGGCGCGAACGCAAGGCCCCAGACCACGCCGATGCCGATCAACAGCGCTGCCGCAACGGTCAGCCACGGCAACAGACGGCCGCTGATGCCGTAAAACCATCTGGGTGAACCGAGCTTGTGGAACCAGGCCCAGCTCATGCCGCCTCTAGCCTTGGCGCTTGTGTTCATCACGCTGCCTTTTCATCGGGGTGCTCATTATCACGGTGCATTCATCGAAAGACTTTTTATAAAAAAGCTTTCATCTATGGCCTGCCTTCAGACGCAAAGGCGTCCAGGGCTGAAGGTAAAAACTGTCCGCTCGGTCAAACGCCGATTATTCGCCAACGCTGATTTTCAAACCAGCGGCAATTGCAAAGGGCGTCAGGGTAACCGCCAACGCGGTGAGGCTTCCAAGCCAGAGCAGATAACCGGTCGCGGGCATGCCCTCAAGCGCCGCCTGCAAAGCGCCACTGCCCAGAATCAGCACCGGGATGTACAGCGGCAGGATCAGCAATGCCAGCAGCAGACCGCCGCGCTTGAGGCCCACGGTCAGGGCCGCGCCCACTGCGCCCAGCAGGCTCAACACCGGCGTGCCCAGCAGCAACGACAGCAACAGCACCGGCACACAGGCGCCCGGCAGCCCCAGCATCAGCGCCAGCAACGGCGCCAGCAATACCAGCGCCAGCCCGGAGAAGGCCCAGTGCGCAAGCACTTTGGCGAGCACCAGCAGCGCCAGCGGCTGTGGCGACAGCACCCATTGTTCGAGGGAACCGTCTTCGAAATCACTGCGAAACAGCCCGTCCAGCGACAACAGCACCGACAGCAGCGCCGCCACCCACACCAACCCTGGCGACAGGCGCTGCAGCAGTTGGGTATCAGGCCCCACGGCCAGGGGAAACAACGCGATGACGATGGCGAAGAACACCAGCGGGTTGAGCAGCTCGGCCGGGCGTCGGAACAGCAGCCGTGCTTCGCGGGCGATCAGCAGGGTAAACACATGACTCATGCCGCCCACTGCCCCAGATCGAGATCGCGGTAGCCCGCAGGGACGCGGCTCAAGGTGTGATGGGTGGTCAGCACGACGGCACCGCCATTTTCACAGTGATCGGCAATATGGGCTTCAAGCTGGGCCACGCCCTGTTTGTCCAGCGCGGTGAACGGCTCATCGAGCATCCATATCGCGGGGCCAGGCAGATACAGACGCGCCAATGCGACGCGACGCCTTTGACCGGCCGACAAGGTGTGGCACGGCACGTCTTCAAAGCCGCGCAGGCCAACCGCCGCAAGAGCGCGCCAGAGTTCATCGGCATGCGCAGGCGTGTGCAGCGCGCAGAGCCAGGCAAGGTTTTCCAGCGGAGTGAGGAGGTCTTTGATGCCGGCGGCATGGCCAATCCACAGCATGTGGCGGGTCACTTCGCTGCGTTGGCTGGCCAGGGGTTTACCGTCGAGAAGCACGCTGCCGGCGGTTGGCTGCATCAGGCCGCACAGCAGGCGCAGCAGGCTGGTCTTGCCGCTGCCGTTCGGACCGCTGATCTGCAGCAGGTCGCCCGCGCTCAGCCGCAATTCGAGATCCTCGAACAGCAGGCGCCAGTCGCGCTCACACGTCAGCGCCATGGCTTCAAGAACGGGGATCGACATGAGGACCTTCTTTTCAGTAGCGGCAATACACGGCGGTTCAAGTCATGACGTTCAACTCGGGATGTTCAAGTCAGGATCATGACGGCCGTTATACTGATGCAGCTTAACGGTAGACCGCCGACGAAGTCGGTGCCGGATTATACATACCCGGACCCGCCAGCCAGAGCGCAAATTTACCGAGTCGGGATCTGATGACAGGCGATATACCCAATCTTTCACCCGTAGCCGCAGCCACTGCCCTGCTGCGCGCAGGCGTACCGGCGGGCGAAGTGCTCAAGCTGATGGAGCCGCGCGAAGGGCTGTTGACCTCGGGCCAGGTGGCCAGCGCTGAGGTGGTGAGCCTCAAGCAGCTGGGCCAGGACTTTCAGCTGTTGCTCAAGCTGACCATGGACAACGGCCGGCAAACCACCCTGCCCGTCAGCAGTTCCCTGCCACTCTCGCCCGGCACCAGCGTGAACGTGGCGCAGGGTTCGGCCGATACGCTGACGATCAGCGTGCAAGACCTGCAAAAAGCCGTCACCAACAGCCTGACCAGCATCGATACGCGGCAACTGCCGGCCGGCACCCTGCTGCAAGGCAAGGTGTTGACCACGCAGGTCGCCGCGCAAAACATCGCTCAATTGACGGGCCAGTCAGGCGGCACCGCGCAGCCGGCCACTTATCGCTCCATCGTCATGCTGCTCAACACGGCGCTGGCCGGCAGCAGCCTGACGGTCGAGAGCCCGCAGCCATTGCGCGTCGGCAGCCTGCTCAGCGCTCAGGTGCAGAACAGTCAGGCGCTGAATTTCGTGGCGCTGCCAAACCGGCTCGACGAACTGGCGCTGGCTCAGCAGCTCTCGACCCAGCAAAGCCGTCAGGGATCGCTGCAAGGGCTGATTTCCGCCCTGCAAACCCTGCCGCCACCCGCCGATGGCGATAACCTTTCGCCATCGTTGCGGGCCAGCATCGAACAGTTGCTGGCAGACTTGCCGGACATCCCGCAGATGACCACCGGCAAGGGCGTCGCGCAGGCCCTCAGTGCCAGCGGCCTGTTCATGGAGTCGCGCTTGCTCGCAGGGCAGAACCCGACCCTGGTCCCGGACATGAAAGCCAACCTGCTGCGGCTGGTCACCCAAATGCTTCCCGGTCTGCCGGACAACGTCAGCTATAACGCCATCGCGGCCGGCAATACGTTGGCCAGGGCCATGCCCAGCGTGCTGCGCAGTGCGTTCGGCACGCTGGGGCTGGTGGCGACACCGAACCAGCCGATCAACTTCCCATTACCACCGCGCACCCTGGGTCACCCGGACAGCAAGGACGATCTGGAGACGCTGCTGAAACTGGCGGCCGGCGCCATCTCGCGCCTGCAGAGCCATCAGTTGGGCGGATTGGAGCAAACGCGTACCCAGGCCGACGGCACCCAAGTGACGACCTGGCAACTGGAAATCCCCATGCGCAACGCCCACGACATCGTGCCGCTGCAGGTCAAGGTGCAGCGCGAGGAAACACCCGAACGCGAAGACACCGCCAGCGATTCGACCCCGGAAGCGAAAGAAAAAGAGAAGTTATGGCGGGTGGAACTGGCGTTTGATCTGGAGCCCCTCGGCCCGCTGCACGTGCAGGCGCAACTGATCGCCGGCAGCATCGCCAGCCAGTTATGGGCGGAGCGTGCCGGCAGCGCCGAGCTGATTTCAAATGAGCTGGGCGACTTGCGCGCGCGCCTGACTGCGTGCGGGCTGAACGTCAAGGAACTGGAGTGCAACCGCGGCACCCCGCCGCAAGGGTCACGTACCGTGCTCGAACAACGCTGGATCGACGAGAACGCCTGATGAGCACTTCCGAGCACACCCCCCGTCAGGCCATCGCGCTGAACTACGACGGCCAGCATGCACCGACCTTGACGGCCAAAGGCGACGACGCCCTGGCCGAGGCCATCCTGGCGATCGCCCGCGAGTACAAGGTGCCGATTTACGAGAACGCCGAGCTGGTCAAAATGCTTGCCCGCCTTGAACTGGGCGACAGCATTCCTCAGGAGCTGTACCTGACCATTGCCGAAATCATCGCATTCGCCTGGCGATTGAAGGGCAAATTCCCGGTGGGGTTCGACCCGGACGCCGGGCCGGTGGAGCGGGATATCACGCCGCGTTGAAGGCTCAACGCTGCTAAGGATTTGCTTTCAACCGTGATTGCTCGTGCGCCCCGGCCCGCTGTTGCAGCCGGCGTGTTGGCGATCGCGGTGTGTCAGTCGCCGGCTCTGAGGTTTGGGAAAATGATTCGCCAGCAAGCCGGCTCCTACAGGGGCTGCGGGGGTCAGACGCGTTGATGGCGGGCGCCGATATTTTTCGCGGGCAAGCGCGCTCCTACAGCGGATCGCGGCAATACCTGGAAGCTGCGGTGTAGGGATGAGGTGGCTGCTACGGATTTGAGTGGACCCGCCATAGCCGGCTGACCGCATCCCATTGTAGGAGCGCGCTTGCCCGCGAAGGCGTCAGCGCAGACGGTCACTATGCGTCGGGTGTACCGGCCTCTTCGCGGGCAAGCGCGCTCCTACAGACGGTCCCG
>NZ_JARVSX010000058.1:0-15837 GCF_030208975.1 Pseudomonas sp. ME-P-057 | reverse complement strand
GACAAAGCTTCCCGGCTAAAGCCGGTCCTACCAAGCAAACGCAGGTCCTACAAGGCGAACGCACGTCTGAGTGGAGGACCGGCTTCAGCCGGGAAGGGGCCAGTGTGGGCACCCTCCATGTTGCGGTGTGACGACAAAGCTTCCCGGCTAAAGCCGGTCCTACCAAGCAAACGCAGGTCCTACCAAGCAAACGCAGGTCACACTTGGTGCTCCAGGCTAAAGCCTGTCCTGCCAGCTGCTCGCGGTCAGGTCACTGCGCCAATGTGCCAGGGCACGAATTCGTTCTGGCCGTAACCGTGCTGCTCGCTCTTGCTGCGGGCACCGGAGGCGATATCCAGCATCATCTGGAACACGTAGGCGCCACGCTCCTCGATGGTGGTCGTGCCCTCGGCGATCCCGCCGCAATTGACGTCCATGTCCTCCTGCTGAAATTCGAAGACGCGGTTGTTGGTCGCCAGCTTGATCGACGGCGTCGGCGCGCAGCCATAGGCCGAACCGCGCCCGGTGGTGAACGCGATCAGGTTGGCGCCACCGGCCACCTGGCCGGTGGCTGAAACCGGGTCGTAGCCAGGGGTGTCCATGAACACCAGCCCTTGGGCGCGTACCGCTTCGGCGTATTCATAAACGCCCATGAGATTGGTCGAGCCCGCTTTTGCTACCGCGCCGAGGGACTTTTCCAGAATGGTCGTTAGCCCGCCGGCCTTGTTGCCAGCGGAAGGGTTGTTGTTCAGCTCGGCGTTCATGCGCTGGCAGTAGTCTTCCCACCAGTGAATCCGCTGCACCAGTTTTTCGCCGATGGCCTGGCTTGCGGCACGACGCGTCAGCAAGTGCTCTGCGCCGTAGATTTCCGGCGTCTCGGACAGGATTGCCGTGCCGCCCGCCGCGACCAGCCGATCCACCGCATTGCCCAGTGCCGGGTTGGCCGTGATCCCGGAATAACCGTCCGAGCCGCCACATTGCAGGCCGACGATCAGATGTCGGGCACTGACCGTCTCCCGGGTGATCTGGTTGGCTTGGGGCAGCAGCGACTGCACCTGTTCGATGCCACTGGCGATGGTCTTCGACGTGCCGCCAGTGCCCTGAATCGTGAACGCGCGCAACTGATCGCTGGCTTTGAGGCCCTGGCTGTCAAGCATGTCCTGAATCTGATTGGTCTCGCAGCCCAGCCCCACCACCAGCACGGCGGCAAAATTGGGATGGACGGCATATCCACCCAGGGTCCGGCGCAACAGGTCGATGGCTTCGCCTTTGGAATCGATGGCGCAACCGGAGCCGTGGGTCAGCGCGACCACGCCATCAACATTGGGATAAGCGGCCAGAGCTTCGGGGAAAATATCGCGACGAAAACGGTCGGCGATGGCCTTGGCGACGGTTGCCGAACAGTTAACCGAGGTCAGGATGCCGATGTAATTGCGAGTGGCAACGCGTCCGTCGGCGCGCACGATGCCCTGGAAAAAGGCCTCGGTCTTCGGCGTGTCGTGGGCGTCTACGCCGTAGGCATAGTCACGGGAGAAATCGCCCATCTCGACGTTATGCACATGCACATGCTCGCCGGGATCGATGGGCTGTGAGGCGAAGCCGATGATTTGCCCATAGCGCCGCAGCGGCTGGCCCTGCTCGACACGTACCGTCGCGACCTTGTGCCCGGAAGGAACGGGCTGGGAAACAGTCACATGTTCCTCGTCCAGGTACGTGCCTTCACTCAGCGCCTGCCGAGCGATCAGCACGTTATCGAGAGGGTTGAGGCGGATAAACAGCGCGCTGCTGTCGAACGCGGGCGTTTTGGCGATGAGTTCCATGCAGCCTCTCATGACGGTCTTGGCCTGCATCAACAGTGCGACGCTCCTCCAGTACGGGAAGCGGCATCGTTGCCGGCCACTTATTGTTATTCGGAAAGCGGGAGCCATGCGGCGCCCGCGGGTCGGTGACGGCCCTGTCCTGTTTCAGCCACTCTATGAAGCCGTCATGCAATTTCCCAATGAAAGGTTTCGATTGCGTGATAACTCAGGGTTATCGATTTGCGACGTCATCTGAGGATTTAAGAAACGTCAGAAAGGCCTTCAACGCGGCCGACGCCGGCCTTGCCTTGGACGTCAGCAACCCGAGATTAGCCATGCTCAGCGGCAGTTCGACCGGCAAAATGGCGATCATCCCATAGCGTGCGTAGTGTTCGGCAACGTCGTTGGGCACGACGGCGATCATGTCCGATGACTCCAGCATCGCCGTGGTGGCCAGAATCGAACGGGTCTCGATGATGTCCAGCGGCTCGATAAGCTGCGCGGCCTGCAGCGCATGTTCGACCTGGCGCCGCATGGGGCTGCCGATGGGGTGGAGGATCCAGGTCAGCGGCGCCAGCGCTGCCAGCGTAAGGCCCGCCTGCCCCAGCGTGTCGAGTTGAGCCAAGGGATGCTGGGGGCGGGCAATGATGCGCATGCGCTCACCCTGTTCAAACAGCTGAATATCCAGGCCTTTGCCATCGAGTTGATCGGGCAGCCTGCCCAGTACCACATCGAAGTCGCCGCGAATCAATGCGGGCAGCAGCTCATCACTGGTGCCGACGTCCAGGGCGATGCGCACTTTCGGGTGCGCGGCCTTGAACGCCAGCACGCCTCGGGTGAGCAGTGTCGGCACGGGGCCCATGACCGTGCCGATGCGCACCATCCCCGTGGCCCCGCGCGCCAGTTCGGCCAGTTGCGCTTCGGCGTATTCGAACTCGTGAAGTGCGCCCCGGGCGTACCGAATCATGACTTCACCGAACGCCGTCGGCTGCATGCCACGGGGCAAGCGCTCGAACAGTTGCACGCCGAGACGTTCCTCCAGTTGTTGCAGCAACAGGCTGGCGGCCGGTTGGGTGGTGTGGATGGCGCTGGCCGCCTTGCGCAGGTTGCCCAATTCGCCCAGTGCGTTGAGCAGCGCAATCTGCCGGCTGGAGATTTTTAGCGTGGGATACGTGCCGGGCATGGGTGGGGCAGGGGAGGCGTCTGACATATCGGATTTGATATCGATGATTAGGATTTGGCGATTATGCCTGTATCGCGCAGGGGCCTACAGTCAGTCTTCAGACGGCGCACAGCTGTAGGAGCGCGCTTGCCCGCGAACTCGTTATTTATGCCGCCACCGCTTCGGAGGATATCCAAGCCTCTTCGCGAGCCACCGCTCTCCCACACGTCCGCGTCAGTGCCCCTAACAAGAAGAGCCCACCATGCAGATCACCTCCATTTCCGTACGCGATATCCGCTTCCCCACCTCTTTGTCCCTCGATGGCTCAGATGCGATGAACAGCGCGCCGGACTATTCGGCGGCCTACGTTGTGCTGCACACCGATTCTGCCGAAGGCCTTGAGGGCCATGGCCTGACGTTCACCATCGGGCGTGGCAACGAGATTTGCGCCGCAGCGATTCACTCCCTCGCGCCATGTGTCGTCGGGCTGAGCCTGGAATCGATCATTGCCGACATGGGCGCGTTCTGGCACGGCATCACCGCCGGCGACAGCCAGTTGCGCTGGCTGGGCCCGGAAAAAGGCGTGATTCATCTCGCCACGGCGGCGCTGGTCAATGCGGTTTGGGACCTTTGGGCCAAAGCCGAGGGCAAGCCGGTCTGGAGACTGCTGGCGGACATGAGCCCCGAGCAATTGGTCAAATGCCTGGATTTCAGCTACGTCACCGACGCCATCACCCCCGAAGAGGCCATCGCCTTGCTGCGCCGACGCTTGCCAGGCAAGGCCGGGCGCGAGGCCCAGATGCTTGAGGAAGGCTATCCGGGTTACACCACGGCGCCCGGGTGGCTGGGTTATTCGGAAGAGAAGATGCGCCGTCTCGCCCGCGAGGCAGTGGCTGACGGCTGGACCCACATCAAGCAGAAGATCGGCACCGATATCGAAGAAGACTTGCGCCGCGCCGCGATATTGCGCGACGAACTCGGCCCGGAGCGCACGCTGATGATGGACGCCAATCAGGTGTGGAGCGTCGATCAGTCGATCAGCAACATGCGTCGGTTGGCCGCGTTTGAACCTTGGTGGATTGAGGAACCGACCCATCCCGATGACATTCTGGGTCACGCGACCATACGCAAGCGCATCGCGCCCATCGGTGTGGCGACCGGCGAACACTGCCACAATCGGGTGATGTTCAAGCAGATGTTCCAGGCCGGCGCGCTAGACTTCTGTCAGCTTGACGCGGCACGGCTGGGTGGGCTCAACGAAGTCTTGATCGTGCTGCTGATGGCGGCGAAATACGACATCCCGGTGTGCCCGCACGGTGGCGGCGTGGGGTTGTGTGAATACGTGCAGAACATCTCGATCTTCGATTACATCGCGGTGTCCGGTTCGCTGGACAAGCGCGTGCTCGAATACGTCGATCACCTGCACGAGCACTTCCTCGATCCGGTGGTTATCCGTCGTGGCCGGTACATGCCGCCACAACGGCCGGGCTACAGCATCGAGATGCACGCGGAGACGCTGGAGCGGTATCAGTTTCCCGATGGCGCGGTGTGGGTGGAGCTGGCAAACAACCGCTGATCCAGACACCAGGGCCCGGGGTCTCTCTGGCGGCCAGCTTTCGTGGGGTGGATACCAATCATGTGGGAGTGAGCTTGCTCACGAAGATACCGGCACTTGCGCCGAATTTTCTGAAAGCCGCTTTCGCGAGCAAGCTCACTCCCACAGGGGCGTTAGCGCCTCAGATACCGGCGACACCTCTCTGCGGTTGAGACGTGCGCAGCGGCAACAGACAATTCCATGTCGCTGCGAATGCGGGCCTTCACCGCGCATGACCGGTATGATCCGTCGCATCTACCCGACCACGGTGCGACATGAATTCCCCCGAGCCCGGCAACGTCACTCCTCCCGCCAGCGCACCTGTCACGCCGCCCGAGCGAGGGCGGGTGTCGGCGTCACTGCTCGGCGGCGGTTGCGAACCTGACCCACGCTTCACCCTTGCCAACGAACGCACGTTCCTCGCCTGGATCCGCACGGCGCTGGCGTTTCTGGCCGGCGGCATTGCGGTAGAGGCGTTCACCAGCGATGTGTTTACCCCGGGTTTGCGTCGGGGCGTTGCCTTGTCGCTGCTGGTGCTGGCGTTACTGGTCAGCGCCAGTGCTTGCCTGCGCTGGCTGAAAGTCGAGCGGGCGATGCGTCAGCGTAAACCGCTGCCTTTGCCGGTGCTGGTGCCGATTCTGTCGTTGGGCGGAGCCTTGGTGGCGGCGGGGCTGATTGTCTTCCTGATCAACGGCGCGTCGTGATTCGTCGCGGTCATCCCGTGTCGTCACGGCCGTTGCGCCACGACGATCCCGGCCTGCAACCCGAACGCACCTTGCTGGCCTGGCGCCGGACGCTGTTGACGCTGATCGGCGTGTGCCTGCTGTTCCTGCGCTGGATTCCGCCGTTTGGCTTGATGGCGCTGCTGCCGATCATGGTTTCGCTGGTCGCAGCCATGCTGATCCAGATCGGCCTCAACGCACGCTACCGCAAAAGCGCGAAAGGCATGACCCAAGAGCGCATCCCCGCGCCGCTGCGCGAGGTCGCGGCGCTGGGTTGCACGGTAATGGTGTTGAGCGTGGTGGCGATTGTTGCAGTCGTGTCCGGCTGACCAGGCCGATCAGCCGAGCGCAGTCACTGTAGGAGCGCGCTTGCCCGCGAACGGGATTCCGCAGGATCCGGCTTGCTGGCGAATGACCGATCTGTAGGAGCCGGCTTGCTGGCGAAGGCGTCGAATCAGTCGATCTCAACGTCGCTGAGTCACCGCCATCGTCCGGATGCGGCCCAGACCAAGCTCACTCCCACAGTTTTCGCGTTGGCCTCACCGCGCACGTCGACAGGATATGCGCCGATCCGTAGGAGCCGGCTTGCTGGCGAATGGGGCTAGGGGGCTGATTTATTTACAGCGTTTCATCGTAAATAAATCAGTCCCCGGGTGAATCAATAAGCCGCAACCAACCCATCCTTCCTCGGGTCCGTCCCGCCCACATACCCATGGGCCGTGCGCTGGATGATCTGCGCGCCACCAAAGGCGAATACACCGCTCGGGTCTTCGATTTCCACGTCATGGCCTTTGGCGCGCAGCGCTTGGATGACCTGCGGATCAAACGACCGCTCCACCGCGACCTTCAGACCGGACTCGATCCGCCACCGCGGCGCATCGGCGGCGGCCTGCGGGTTCTGCTTATAACGCAGAATGCGCAGCATCATCTGCAGATGCCCCTGGGCCTGCATCGGCCCGCCCATCAGGCCGAACGACATCAGCGGCGTGCCGTCGGCGTTCATTACAAAGCCCGGAATGATGGTGTGGAATGGCCGCTTGCCTGGCGCAACGGTGTTGACGTGATCAGGGTCCAGGGTGAAACCCGCGCCGCGATTCTGCAGGCTGATGCCCGTGCCCGGCACCACTACGCCGGAACCGAAACCCATGTAGTTCGACTGGATAAACGAGACCATCATGCCGCTCTCGTCAGCCGCCGAAAGATACACGGTGCCGCCAGGCTTCGGCGCGCCGTGCAGTGGGTCCTGCGCCTGCTCGCCGACCAGCGCCGCGCGGTCACGCAGGTAAGCCGGGTCGAGCATGTGCTCGGCGGCGACGCGCATGTGGTCATTATCGGTCACATGCTGATTGAGGTCGGCCAGCGCCAGCTTCATCGCCTCCAGCACCGGGTGCACGGTTTCAGCGCTGTCCACGGGCTGGTCGCCAACGCCCAGCGCTTCGAGCATGCCCAACCCCGCGAGTGTGGCGATGCCCTGGCCATTGGGTGGCAGCTCGTGGACCATCGCGCCGGCGTACGGCACCGACAGGGTGTCGATCCAGTCCACGCGATGGTTCGCCAGGTCATCAAGACTCATGACGCTGCCATTGGCATTGGCGTGGTTGATCATCGCCTCCGCCAGCTCGCCGCGATAGAACGCCTCACCCTTGGTTTGAGCAATCAGCTCCAGCGTTTTCGCGTGATCCCTGAGCGCGACCTTTTCGCCAGCCTTCGGCGCCTTGCCGCCCTGCAAAAAGCACTCGGCAAAACCCGGTTGATCCTTGAGCAACGCCGCACCCCGACGCCACAATTCGGCGATGATCGGCGTGACCTGATAACCGTCGCGCGCATAGCTAATCGCCGGGGCCGCAAGCGTGGCGAAGGGCAGCTTGCCGTAGCGTTCGGACAACGCGACCCAGGCCGATACCGCGCCCGGCACCGTCACCGAGGGCCAACCGCGCTGGGGCATATCCTGCTGACCGGCGAAGTACTCGGGGGTCCAGCCCTGGGGCGAACGACCGGATGCGTTCAAGCCTTGCAGGGTCTTGCCGTCCCAAACGATGGCAAAGGCATCGCTGCCGATGCCGCAACCGGTGGGTTCGACGACCGTCAGCACCATGGCGGCGGCGATGGCGGCATCAACGGCGTTGCCGCCCTGACGCAGCATGTCCAGCCCTGCCTGTGCGGCCAGCGGTTGTGAGCAGGCGACCATGTTGTTGCCCATCACCGGCGAGCGGGCGGACGCGTAAGGTTGGCTGTAATCCAGATCATCGAACATGCAGTCGTCTCTTCTTGGCAATTGATCGGTAGTAAGGGCGCAGCTTTCGGGCCGGTGGGCCTCAAAGCTGTCAGCTTTTCGGATCGAGGGCGTCACGCAGCCCGTCACCCAGCAGGTTGAAGCACAGCACCGTGATGTAGATCGCCACACCCGGCGCGATGGACATCCACGGCGCCTGCTCCATGAAGTTCTTCGCCGTGTTGAGCATCGAACCCCAGGACGGCGAGGGCGGTTGCTGACCCAGGCCGAGAAACGACAGGCTCGCTTCCGCCAGGATCGCCGAGGCGATGGTCAGGGTCGCTTGCACCACCAGCGGCGACAACACGTTCGGCAACACATAGCGCAGGATGATCCAGCGATCCGGCAGGCCGATGGCGCGGGCGCCTTCCAGGTAATCTTCGTGACGGATCGCCAGCACCTGGCCGCGGGTCAGACGCGCGAAAATCGGCATCGCCGACAGCCCGATGGCGATCATCGCGTTGGTCAGGCTCGGGCCGAGAAACGCGCCCAAGGCAATGGCCAGCACCAGAAAAGGACATGACAGCAGCGCTTCCATGATGCGAGAAATCACTGCATCCAGCTTGCCACCGAAGTACCCGGCCAACAGGCCCAACGGCACGCCGATGACCATGGCGATTGCTACCGAAACGCCGCCGGCCAGCAATGAACTGCGCGCCCCCCAGAGCAGGCGCGAAAACAGGTCACGGCCCAGCTCATCCGTGCCTAGCCAGTAGATCAGCGAAGGCGCCTTGCGCACGGCGAGGAAGTTGGCCTTGAGCGGGTCATGGGGTGCGATCCACGGCGCCAGCAGCGCCGCAAGAACGAATACCATCAGCACGACCGCTCCGACCAGCGCGCCTTTGTTGGCGAGAAACTTCTTCACGAACGGCGAACGCGTGCGGGGTTTAAGCGACTCTTTTGGAGCCACAACAGGATGGGCCAGCGAAGTCATCAGGCAGTCCTCAGGCGCGGATTGATCAGGCGATACAGCACGTCGGCCAGCAAATTGAGCAGCAGAAAACCGATCGCCACGCACAGCACCACGCCTTGCACCACGGCGTAATCGCGATTGAACACAGCATCAACGATCATCTTGCCGAAGCCCGGAATGCTGAACACTTGCTCGGTCAACACCGCACCGCCGAGCAATTCGCCAAACAGCAGCGTGGTCAGCGTGACGATGGGCATCAGCGCATTGCGCAGGGCGTGCTTCAAAATCACCGTGCGCGGGAACAGACCCTTGGCCCGCGCGGTGCGCACGTAATCGGCGCGCAGCACTTCGAGCATCGCGCTGCGGGTGTGGCGCATCAGCACGCCTGACAACCCGGCGCCCAGCACGAAGGCCGGCAGGATCAGGGTCTTCAGGTTCTGCCCGACGTCTTCACCCAGCGGCACGAAGCCCGAGGCCGGAAGCCATTGCAGTTTCACGGCGAAGATCATGATCAACAGAATGCCCAGCCAGAAGTGAGGAATGGAGATCCCCGACAGGGCGAACACGTTGGCGGCGTAGTCCACCGACGTGCCCTTGCGCACCGCAGAAATGACCCCGGTGGGAATGCCGATCACCAGTGCAATGATCAGCGCCAGCACTGCCAGCTCGATGGTCACCGGCAGCTTCGACGCCAGCAGCACGGTCACCGGTTGCTCGGTGCGCAACGAGGTGCCGAAGTCGCCCTGCAGGACATTGCCGACCCAGTGCACGTATTGCAGCGGCAGCGGGTCGTTGAGCCGGTATTTCTCGCGCAGGTATTCCATGACCGCGGGGTCGCGCTCCTCCCCCGCCATGGCCTGCACCGGGTCACCCGGCAACAGCTTTTGCAGGGTGAAGACGAACAGCGAAACCAGAATCAGCGTCGGAATAGCACTGAGCAGGCGTCGCAGGATGAATGTCAGCATGACGAGTCCTCGCGGCCGAAGCGGTTATCCACGCGTGCCGTTGTCATTTGAAAGCGACGTTGTTCAGGCGAATCAAACCATCGGGGTTGGGCACGAAACCGGTGAGGTTGCTGCGCATGGCGATGATTCGCGGATCGAAGTACAGGTAGCTGGTAGGCACGTCTTCGGCCAGCAGGCGCAGGGCCTCGAAATAAAGCGCCTGACGCTGGGCCTGATCGTTCACAGTGCGGGCCTTGTTCAGCAGCTCGTCGAGTTTCGGGTCGCAGAAATGGCCGTCGTTCTGGCCGCCCTTGCAGGTCACGAACTGATGGATATCGCCGTCCGGGTCCGGGCGGCCCGACCAGGCGCTCATGCCGATCTGAAAGTTGCCCGCCTGTTGCTCGCTGAGCAGCGTGGCGTATTCAGTCGCGATCAGATTGACCTTGAAGCCGGCTTCCTCAGCCATCGCCTGAATGATCTGGCCGACCTGCTGGGCGATAGGGTTGTTGGCCACCTTCAGTTCGACGCTGACCGGGGTTTTGACGCCGGCTTCGGCAAGCAGCTTCTTGCTGGCCTCGACATCGCGGGTCGGCAGCGGCAGGTCCTTGTCGTAATACGGGCTGTTTTTCGGGAACGGCTGGGCGCTCGGGGCGTAGAGGCCTTCAAACACCACCTGATTGATCGCGTCGCGGTCGATGGCCAGTTCGAAGGCCTTGCGCACGCGCTTGTCCTTCCCCAGCGGATTGTTGGCCTTGTCGCCGTTATTGGTGTTGTACATCAGCTGCATGTAGCCCAGCCCCGGCGTGCTGAACACCTGCACATGGCTGTCGGCTTTAGCGGTCTTGACGTCGGTGGGTGCGACGCGCTCGATGATGTCCAGGTCGCCTGAGCGCAGGTTGGCCAGGCGCACCGAGGTGTCAGGAATCGGCAGAAAAATCACCTTGTCGAAGTGGTAGGCCTGCTTGTTCCAGTAGTTGTCGAAGCGCTCCAGCACGATGCGATCCTGCTGCACGCGCTGCACGAACTTGTACGGCCCGGAACACACCGGTTTCGAGGCCACGTCGGTTGCAGAGGCCTTTGGCGCGAGCATCATCCCGGCGCGGTCCGACAGCTGCGAGATCAGCGTTGCGTCGGGTTGCTTGACCTTGATCGCCACGGTCTTCGCATCAATCACGTCCACGCTTTCCACCGAGGCCAGCTCACTTTTGCGCAGCGAATCGGGGAGGGTGCGCGCGCGGTCGAGGTTGAATTTCACGGCGGCGGCGTCGAAGACCTCGCCGTCGTGGAAGGTCACGCCGTCGCGCAGGGTCATGGTCAGCGTCTTGCCGTCTTCGCTCCAGTTCCAGGCCGTGGCCAGTTGCGGCACAAAGGTCAGGTCGGGATTGACGTCCACCAGCTTGTCGCACAGCGCGGTGTAGACCAGGCGCCCGGAGTAGGTGCGCGAGCGGTGCGGGTCGAGCATGTCAGGGTCATCCTGAATGCCGATGCGCAGGGTGGTTTCGGCGACAGCCGCATTCGCAGCGAGCAGCAACAACGTGGTTGTCATCAGGTGGGCGAACTTCATGGCTGACTCTCCAGAGAAAGGGCTTGATGGCTTTTGAACAGATTGAGGCGTTGGCTATAGGCGGCGCTGGGCGCCGGTACGATCAGCGAACCGGCGCCGGCATTGGCGATTTCGCGCCAGAAGTGGCAGGCCACCTGGCGGCCCGGCTCGACCGTTTCAAACACCGGCTTCACCTCGCGGCACAGCGCTTTGGCATGCGGACAACGGGTGTGAAAACGGCAGCCGGACGGCGGCTTGCTCGGGCTTGGCATGTCGCCGCCGAGCAGCGGCCGCGGGCGACGTAAATCGGGGTGGCTGACCGGCACGGCGGCCATCAGCGCCTGGGTGTAGGGATGAAAAGGCGTTTCGAACAACGCGTTGACCGGCGCCAGCTCGACGATCTCGCCCAGGTACATCACCGCCACGCGATCACTCATGTGACGGATCACCGCCAGGCCGTGGGCGACGATCAACAGGGTCAGGCCGAACTGGTGCTTGAGGTCTTCCAGCAGATTAACGACCTGCGCCTGCACCGAGACGTCCAGCGCGGAGACCGGTTCGTCGCCCAGAATCAGCCGTGGCTCCGACGCCAGCGCGCGGGCAATGCCGATGCGCTGACGCTGACCACCGGAAAACTCATGGGGGAAACGACTGCCGTGCTCAGGCGCCAGGCCGACCGTGCGCAGTAGCTCGGCGACTTTGTCCTGGCGTGCGCTGCGGCTGTCGTCACGGTGCAGCCAGATAGGCTCGCCGATGATCGATTCGACGCTCATGCGCGGATTCAGCGAGGCGAACGGGTCCTGAAAAATGATCTGCAAATCGCGGCGCACTTGGCGCAGTTTGTCAGCGGGCAGATTGCCCAGATTGCGACCTTCATAAATCACGTCGCCCGCAGTGGGCTTGAGCAGGTTCAGGAGGACTCGGCCCAACGTCGATTTGCCCGAGCCCGATTCACCCACCAAGGCCAGGGTTTCGCCCCGACGCACCGCCAGCGAGACTTCATTGACAGCTTGCACGGGCGGCTTTTTGCGCTGCAGGAACCCGGCTTCGCTGTAGAAGTGCTTGCTGACTGCGATGCTTTCAAGAATCGGCTTCTCAACCGCAGCCGCTGCGATTCCGGCCTGGATCATGTTCTCGACTGGCCTGCTCATGCACTGACTCCCACATGCTGTTCAAGTGGCGCGCGGATGCACGCGGCGAAATGCCCGGCCGAGATTTCCAGCAACGGCGGGCGCGCTTCGCGGCAGGCGGCGATCACGAATGGGCAACGGCTGGCAAAGCGGCAACTCGCCGGCATTTCGGCCGGGGTGGGCACGCGGCCGTTAATGGTGGCCAGACGGCCTTCGCGTGGACCGACCGAAGGCATCGAGCCCATTAAACCGATGGTGTACGGGTGCTGCGGGTCGTCGAAGAGGGTTTCCACCGAGCCGCTTTCCACCACGCGCCCGGCGTACATCACCATGACCTCGTCGGCCACCTCGGCGACCACGCCCAGGTCGTGGGTGATGAGGATCATCGAGGTGCCGGTTTCGGCCTGAAGGCTGGCGACCAGCGAGAGAATTTGCGCCTGTATGGTCACGTCCAGCGCGGTGGTGGGTTCGTCGGCGATGATCAGCGCCGGGTCGTTGGCCAGCGCCATGGCGATCATCGCGCGCTGGCGCATGCCGCCGGACAGCTCGTGAGGGTAGGCGTCGAGGCGCTGAACCGCGTCGGGCACACGGACCTTCTCCAGCATCTGTAATGCGCGCTGGCGGGCGGCGCTGGCGGACAGCCCCTGATGGCGGGTCACGCTCTCGGCGATCTGATCGCCAATGGTGAACACTGGGTTGAGCGAGGTCATCGGCTCCTGAAAGATCATCGCCATGCGGTTGCCACGCACGTCCAGCAGGCGCTCATCGGACATGCCCAGCAACGCTTCGCCCAGCAGGCCGGAAGCGCTGGCCTGGACGGTCGCGGTGTCGGGGAGCAGGCCCATCAGCGCCATGGACGTCACGCTTTTGCCGCAGCCAGACTCCCCGACGATGGCCAGGGTTTTACCCGGCTGGATGGCGAACGACACGCCGTCGACCACGTTGGCCGGCGCATCCTTGAAGCGCACGGTCAGGTCGCTGACGCTCAATACCGATTCATGTTTTTCGTGTGAAGCGCTCATACACTGGCCTCAAGGTCTTGCTGGATAACGTGATCAAGTGCTTGCTGCAGCGCCCGCAGGTGCCCACGCATGGCAGTGGCGGCCTTGGCCGGATCGCGGCTTTCAATGGCGCCGACGATGTCGTGGTGATCGTGGCTGTAGGTGCTCAAGCGGTCGGTGTTGCGGGCGCGCTGACGCAGATCGCGCCACGCCGGGTCCAGACGGATCGCGTCGAGCATTTCAAAGATGTCCAGCATCAGGCGGTTGCCAGCGGCTTCGGCGATGGCGCGGTGCAAGGCGCTGTCCCACAACTCGATGCCTTCGGCGTCGGGTTCGCTGGCGTGTTGCTGGTGGGTGGTGCGCTCGGTCAGGCGCCGCAGGATTGCCATCTGCTCACCGCTGGCGCGCAGGGCAGCCAGCGAGGCCAGCGCCGGCTCCAGATAGATGCGCGCTTCCATGACTTCGCTGAAATTGGTTCGGCTCGACAGCTTGGCAAAGCTCATCGCCGCGCTCGGCGGGGTAGGGCCGACAAACGTGCCTTTGCCCTGCCTGCGCCAGATATGCCCTTCAGCTTCAAGCACCGCCAGCGCGCGGCGAATGGCGCGGCGGCTGACGCCGAAATCCACCGCCAGGTCGCGCTCGGTCGGCAGTGGCCGCTGCGGAAACGCTGCTTGCTGGGCGACCATCTGGCGCAGCGCGTCGAGGGCCATTTTCGACGATGTGTCGTGCGTTGCGTCGGTGTCGATGCTGTCCATCTGCGTCCCTCGTCACGGGGTGAACCGGAGGCCAGGCGCTTGATCAAGCAAGGCCGGGCTAATGAGGACGAGTGCAATAGCGATGCCAATGAAAATTGGTTCACGGGCAAGGTCCGATGGCCGGGCTTGCGGCCAGGCGTGATCCCGCCGCAGCGGGCCAATCGGCAATGGTTCGGGAGTCTGGTTCGCGGGGAACGGCAGGATTGGTTCAGGCAGTAAGCGAACCAATTTCAGAGGCGGCGCCGACAGGGCGCCTGTTTATGGTTCGGGTGCGTTATTAGAGGGCGCCGAATGCAGAGCTCAGCGCTCAGCGCGGCGTTGTGGGAGTGTGGGATTGCGCTTTTTGCTGATTGCCCATCGTGGTCCAGCACACGCTGGCCACCGTGAGAGTGAGCTTGCTCGCGAAGACGGCCGTTCAACCCGTAAAGGTGTAGTGGGTTTACTGGCCTCTTCGCGAGCAAGCTCCCACCCACAAGTGCCTTACTTGAATCCAGGCAGCCGGGTGTCAGGGGATCATCCCTGGTCTAGTGCTGGCATCAATCCCACTGCGGCGCGAGGCTCGCCGGGCTGGTCAGGCGATGACCGCGGTCCAGCTGGGCAATCTGCGCCATGTCGTCGTCGCTCAGTTTGAGGTCCACGGCTTTGAGGTTGCTCTCCAGGTTCTCGCGCTTGGTCGACGATGGAATCACCGCATAACCGAGCTGCATGGCCCAGGCGAGCGTCACTTGTGCAGGGGTTGCGTTGTGGCGCTGGGCGATCTGACCAATCACCGGGTCTTTCAACACCTCACCGTAGGCCAGCGTCATGTACGAGGTGATCTTGATGCCGTGCTGTTTGGCGAATTCGGCCACCGTGCGATTTTGCAGGTACGGGTGCAACTCGATCTGGTTGGTGGCGATGTTTTCGGCACCGACCGCCGCGATGGCTTCTCCCATCAGCGCAACGGTGAAGTTGGAAATGCCGATTTCGCGGGTCAGGCCCTGCTGTTTGGCTTTCAGCAGCTCGCCCATGAATTCGGCGACGGGCACCTGGCCTTTGGGCGATGGCCAGTGGATCAGCGTCAGGTCAACGTGATCGGTCTTGAGCTTGGCCAGGCTCTCCTTGAGGCTCGGAATCAGCTTTTCGGCAGCGAAGTTGTCCGTCCAGATCTTGGTGGTGATGTACAGCTCGTCACGCGGCACGCCGCTCTGCTCGATGGCCTGACCGACTTCGGCTTCGTTGCCATAGATTTGAGCGGTGTCGATGACGCGATAGCCCAGCTCCAGGCCGGTGCTGACCGAGTTGATGACGACCTGATCTTTGAGGCGGAACGTGCCGAGGCCAAATGCGGGAACAGTCATAGGGGACTCCATGGTTCTGGTGGAAAAGGAACGGATCGGATGCCCAGTATCCCGTGCCGGACGGCGGCGAAAAACCGCGGCGCAGGCACGGGACTTTTGCCGGACGATCATCAATGCCATGGAGTTTGGGGCAGCGCTTGATCGCGATCGTTCAGTGGAATGTCGTGAGTGCAGCGCCTGAACCACCGCATTCGCCAGCAAGCCGGCTCCTACACCGGGTGTTGCGTTGGCCGATTTATCAAGGCAGGACACGGACCTGTAGGAGCCGGCTTGCTGGCGAAGGCGGTGGGTCAGGCGAAACGGATGACACAGGCAGATCGCATTCGCGGGCAAGCGCGCTCCTACGCCGGGTGTTGCGTTGGCCCATTTATCAAGGCAGGACACGGACCTGTAGGAGCCGGCTTGCTGGCGAACGCGGTGGGTCAGGCGAAATGGATGACACAGGCAGATCGCATTCGCGGGCAAGCGCGCTCCTACACCGGGTGTTGCGTTGGCCGATTTATCAAGGCAGGACACGGACCTGTAGGAGCCGGCTTGCTGGCGAACGCGGTGGGTCAGGCGAAATGGATGACATCGGCAGATCGCATTCGCCGGGAACCGCGCTCCTACACCGGGTGTTGCGTTAGCTGATTTATCAAGGCAGGACACGGACCTGTAGGAGCCGGCTTGCTGGCGAACGCGGT
>NZ_JARVSX010000049.1:0-17611 GCF_030208975.1 Pseudomonas sp. ME-P-057 | reverse complement strand
TTAGTAGGGTCATCCAGCCAGCAGAACCGGACGGTCGCGGTGATGAAGCCGCCCACCAACGTCATCCGGGCAAGGACCCACTGTAGGAGCACGCTTGCCCGCGAAAAATGTCGGCGGCACCCCATTCGCCACTGACACGCCACCAATCGTCCGCATGCAGCAGGTACACACGACACCTCTCCGGCGCCAGCACCATTTTTCGCGGGCAAGCGCGCTCCTACACCTGTCCGCATTCGCCTAGTCAGAGGCATTTGTAGCGTCATCCAGCCAGCAGAACCGGACGGTCGCGGTGATGAAGCCGCCCAGCAACGTCAGCCATGCACGCACCCATTGTAGGAGCGCGCTTGCCCGCGAAAAATGTCGGCGGCACCCCATTCGCCACTGACACGCCACCAATCGTCCGCATGCAGCAGGTACACCCGACACCTCTTCGGCGCCAGCACGTTTTTCGCGGGCAAGCGCGCTCCTACACCTGTCCGCATTCGCTCAGCCAGCAACATTTGTAGCGTCATCCAGCCAGCAGAACCGGACGGTCGCGGTGATGAGGCCGCCCAGCAACGTCAGCCATGCACGGACCCACTGTAGGAGCGCGCTTGCCCGCGAAAGAGCGTGCCAGCACTCTAATTACTCAATCAGAAATCAAAGCTTCGCCGGCACTTCCTTCCACTGCCCCTGATCCAGACCCTCAATGCTCCAATCCCCAATGCGCACACGCACCAGTCGCAGCGTCGGCAGGCCGACCGCCGCCGTCATCCGACGCACCTGGCGGTTTCGTCCTTCCTTGATCACCAATTCGAGCCAGCTCGTCGGCACGCTTTTGCGGAAGCGCACCGGCGGATCACGTGGCCAAAGCTGTGGCTCGTCCAGTTGCCGGGCCTGTGCAGGCAGGGTCGGGCCGTCGTTCAGCTCGACCCCGTCACGCAGCGCTTGCAACTGCTCGTCCGTCGGCTCGCCCTCGACCTGCACCCAGTAGGTTTTGGCCAGCTTGTGTTTGGGATCGGCGATGCGCGCCTGCAACTGGCCGTCGTTGGTCAGCAGCAGCAAGCCTTCGCTGTCGCGGTCCAGACGCCCTGCCGGGTAGATGCCGGGGATATCGATGAAATCCTTCAGCGTCGCCCGGCCTTCGCCATCGCTGAACTGGGTCAGCACGTCGAACGGCTTGTTGAACAGCACCAGCCGAGGTTCGGCAGGCGGCGTCTTGGCGACACGCCGGGGTGCGCCCGTGCGATCAGGTGAGGGACGGCGGGAATCGGGACGTGAATTACGGGACATGGGAAACCGGTAAAAAATGACGGAAACGGAAAAGACCACTAAAACAGAAAGGGCCACCTTAGTGGCCCTTTCACTGAACGCCTAGCGCCTTAACGGAACGGTGGCTCGTCGAAGCTGCGCAGCTTGCGCGAGTGCAGCGAGTTGAGCTGCGTGCGCATCAGGTCCAGCGCAGCGATGCCAATCTTCAAATGCTGAGTCACGGCACGCTCATAAAACGCGTTGGCCGAACCCGGCAGTTTGATCTCGCTGTGCAACGGTTTGTCGGACACGCACAGCAGCGTCCCATACGGCACGCGCAAGCGGTAACCCTGCGCGGCGATGGTGCCGCTTTCCATGTCCACCGCCACCGCGCGAGACAGGTTGATCAACGGCCGCTCCTGCGCCCAGCGCAATTCCCAGTTGCGGTCGTCGTAGGTCAGCACGGTGCCGGTACGCAGACGCTTCTTCAGGTCCTCGCCCCGCTCACCGGTGACTTGCGCGGCTGATTCCTGCAGCGCCAACTGCACCTCGGCCAGCGCCGGAATCGGGATATTGGGCGGCAGAACGCGATCAAGAATGCCGTCGCGGCGCATGTACGCGTGGGCGAGCACATAGTCGCCGATGGTTTGCGACTGACGCAGGCCACCGCAGTGCCCGATCATCAGCCAGCAATGCGGACGCAGCACGGCGAGGTGATCGGTGATGTTCTTGGCGTTGGACGGACCAACGCCGATGTTGACCAGCGTCACGCCATGCCCGTCTTCGGCAATCAGGTGGTAAGCCGGCATTTGATAACGGTGCCAGACCACGCTGGAGACGATAGCCTGGGCTTCGCCGTAATCCATGCTCTTGTCGACGATGACGTTGCCGGGCAGGACCATCTTCACGAAACGCGGATCATCGCGCAGTTTTTCCAGCCCATGAACGATGAACTGGTCAACGTAGCGGTGGTAGTTGGTCAGCAGAATCCACGGCTGGACGTGGCGCCAGTCGCTGCCGGTGTAGTGCACCAGACGGCGCAGCGAGAAATCGACACGGGCGGCGTCGAACAGCGCGAGCGGCAGCGGATCGGTATTGGCCCAGTCGTACAGGCCGTCAGCGATACCATCGGTGGCAGCCGACAGATCGGTGCTCGGGAACACCCGTGCCAGCGTCGCAGCCGTCACACCCGTGCCGGCCAGCTCATCGCCCTGCTCAACCACGTACGGATAAGGAATATTTTGCTCGCTCACGCCCACTTCTACCGTCACGGTGAAGTCGTTCATCAACGGGACGAGCTGTTCGAGCAGGTATTTGCGGAACGCCGCCGGGTGGGTAACGGTGACGCTGTAGGTGCCAGGCAGTTGCACCTTGGCATAAGCGCGCGTGGTGAGTGGGACTTCGCCATGGCAGTGGTAAGTCAGGCGGATTTCCGGATAGCGGAACATCAGACGCTCGGCGGCATCGGGTTCAACGCGGTCTTTCAAGTAGCGCTTGAGCGCCTGGCTCAAGGCATTGGTTGCCCGTGCGTGCAGCTCGGCGAGCCGGTCGACGGCTTGTTCGGCAGTTTCTACGACGATAAAAGCTTCAGTCACGATGCATACCCTTCTGATCTTGCAAGCGCACATCTTGCCTGCAACAGATGACGAAGGCACGATCTGGCTGCGGCACGTGCGGTAATGGACGCGTTATGCTGGCGGTGAGGACCTCGCGACCAGCGCTTGCACATCGACCCCACGCGGCAAGGCACCGTAGACCCGACCCGACTGGTCCAGTCGGCCGGCGATGAAGCCGTCGCTGACCACCGCATTGCCTGCTTCCAGCAGCAGTTTGGCCTGAAGCGCGACGGCGATGTCTTCAGTGAGTTGCCGGGCGCGGTACTGGATATCGCTGGTGTCCTGGAACGCTGCCTTCAGTTGCTGAATAAGCGCAGCCAGACGCCTGTCGCCATGACCGTCGCCGAGTTCGTCAAACAAGGCATCGAGCACACCAGGCTCTTTGGACAGCGCGCGCAAGACGTCCAGGCATTGCACGTTGCCGGAACCTTCCCACGTCGAATTGACCGGCGCTTCCCGATACAGGCGCGGCAGGATCGTGTCCTCGACATACCCCGCGCCGCCCATGCACTCGGCCGCTTCGTTGATCATCGCTGGCGCTCGCTTGCAGATCCAGTATTTGCCCACCGCCGTCACCAGTCGTGCGAAACGGGCTTCATGGCCGTCATCCAGGCGCTCCAGCGAACGCCCCATACGCAAGGTCAGCGCCAGGGCGGCTTCGCTCTCCAGCGCCAGATCGGCGAGCACGTTTTGCATGAGCGGCTGTTCGCTGAGCACGCGACCGCCGACGCTGCGATGGGCGCAGTGGTGCGCGGCCTGGGTCAGCGCCTGACGCATCAGCGCGCTGGAGCCGGTCATGCAATCGAAGCGGGTCATCGCCACCATTTCGATGATGGTCGGTACCCCGCGCCCTTCCTCGCCGACCATCCAGGCCAAAGCGCCACGAAACTCCACTTCGCTGGACGCGTTGGACCAATTGCCCAGTTTGTTCTTCAGCCGCTGTATGTAGAACTCGTTGCGGGTGTCGTCCGGGCGATGGCGCGGCAGCAGGAAGCATGTCAGGCCCTTGTCGGTCTGGGCCAGGGTGAGAAAGGCATCGCACATCGGCGCCGAGCAAAACCATTTGTGCCCGACCAGTTCATAGGCCTGGCCGGGGCCCGGCTGGCCGACCGGATATGCGCGCGTGGTGTTGGCGCGCACATCGGTGCCACCCTGCTTTTCGGTCATGGCCATGCCGATGGTTGCACCGGCCTTGTGGGCGATGCCGACATTGCGAGGGTCGTATTGGGTGGCGAGGATCTTCGGCAACCACGTTTCGGCCAGATCAGGCTGAAGGCGCAACGCAGGCACGCTGGCGAAGGTCATCGTCAGGGGACAACCGCTGCCCGCTTCGGCTTGGGTGTGCAGGTAACTCATGGCGGCGCGGGCTACATGAGCGCCCTCACGAGGATCAGTCCAGGGCAACGAAGGAATGCCGTGTTCGATCGCCGTTTGCATCAGTTGATGGTAGGCAGGGTGGAACTCAACCAGATCGATGCGGTGGCCGTAACGGTCATGACTGGCGAATACGGGTTTGTTCTGATTGGCGAGGAACCCCGCTTCCATCAACGGGCCGCCGACCAGCGCGCCGTAGGCCTCGATCCGGTCCTGCGCCCAGCCCGCACCGAAGCGTTTCGACCACTCTTGCAGCGGCAGGTCGATACGGTAAAGGTTGATGCCGTCCAGCGAAGGCGGCTGATTGGTGACCTCATGGGTCTCGGCAAATTGGTGCAGGTTGATGCGCTGGTCCATGAGGCGACTCCGGTCCGGGCAGCACGCGGCGATCGTGCGGAGGCTCTAGTGAATCACGCGCCCCGCCGCAACGACAGCGCCAAACCTGACGAAATCACGGCGCTTTTGCTGCATTACCGTGCGCACATCCACAGTAGGAGCGCGCTTGCCCGCGAAGAATGGCGGCAACACCCAATGAGTCACTGACACATCGTCATGGGACCGGTACAGCCGTCACCTCTCTGGCAGCAGCAAGATTTTTCGCGGGCAAGCGCGCTCCTACAACTGGCCGCCTGCACTCAGCCAGGAGGATAAGACCGTCGCATTCGAAGGGCTACCCGGGAGCGCAAGCCGTGCACGCACCCACTGTAGGAGCGCGCTTGCCCGCGAAAACTGGCGGCAGCACCCCATTTGTCACTGACACACCACCGCTCGCCCCGCCTGTATCAGATACAGCCGACGCATCTCTGGCGGCAGCACGATTCTTCGCGGGCAAGCGCGCTCCTACAACTAGGGGCATTCACCCAGCCAGCAGAATACGACCGTCGCATTCGAGGGGCCACCCGGGAGCGCAAGACATGCACGCACCCACTGTAGGAGCGCGCTTGCCCGCGAAAAATGGCGGCAGCACCCCATTTGTCACTGACACACCACCGCTCGCCCCGCCCGTATCAGATGCAGCCGTCACCTCTCTGGCGGCAGCACGATTCTTCGCGGGCAAGCGCGCTCCTACACCCGGCAGCGTTCGCTCAGCGGTTACGTTTTAAGAGCTGGTCGGCAATCCCTGCCAAGCGATCTACACGACCGGTGCGGAATCTGCGCGTTTGATGTCCAGGCTCAAGCGGAACTGGCTGCCGTTGCCAGGCTCGGACTGATGGCTCAAGCGCCCGCCCTGCAATTCGATCAGTTGTCGGCAAATGGCCAGGCCGATGCCCAGTCCGCCGTATTCGCGGGTCGTCGAGCCGTCGACCTGGAAGAAATTGGCGTACAACGTTTCTTCATCCAGCCGACTGAAGCCTATGCCGGTGTCGATCACGTCGATCACCAGCCTTATGTGCCCGGCGTCTGCGCTTTGGCCGTTAACCCGGACCTTCACGGCCCCGGTTTTGGTGAATTTGATCGCGTTGTCCAGCAGGCACTCCAAGCACTGGCGCAGCTTCACGCCGTCGCCCTCCAGGCTGTCCGGCAACGTCTCGTCAAGCTCCACGCTCATTCCCAGCGCCTTGCCACGCGCCAGCGGTTCAAAGCGGCTGCGCAGCTGGAACAGCAGATGACGCAGGCTGAACGGCTCGTTGCGCACGGTGATTCGGCCCGCTTGCAGTTCGGTCAGCGTGAGAATGCCGTTAACGATGCCCATCATGTTCTGCGCCGAATCTGCGGCTGTCTGGCGATACAGCTCGATCTCGCTCTCGGCCACGTCCATCTGCATCAATTCCAGCGAGCCGATCACCCCGTTCATGGGCGTACGCAGCTCATGGGTGAGCGTGGCAAGAAATTCGTCCTTCAAGCGGTTGCTCACTGCCAACTGCTGGTTGAGGGTTTCAAGCCCATGGCGCGACTCCTCCAGGATGTGCGCTTCGCGCTCGCGCATGGCATTGATTCGGTCGGCCAGCGCCAGCGACAGCAAAGCCACCTCAATGACAGAGCCGATCTGGCTGGCGTACATCGTCCAGAAGGTGTTGGGCAAATGCCCCAGGAGCATCGTTGCGTTGACCACCCCGCCAATCAGAAACGCCGACCAGCCGAAAATAAAGTAGCGCGCCACGCGCCGGCCCTTGAACCACGCCGCCAGGCCGATCAGCAGCACAACCGGGGTGAACAGCAATACCAGTCCGGTGACCAGCCGCAGGGCGATGCCGTAATCCATGGTCAACGCCAGCGCCATGATCACCGCCGCGCAGACCATCATCAGCAGCAACGGTACGTCCAGCCAGCGGCTCAGGCTGGGCGTCTGCAGGAATTTGCGGGTGAACTGGCTGGCAAACAGGATGGCGCCGGCAATCAGAAAGGTCGTCGAGGTATTGGCCCACCATGGGTTATCCGGCCAGAAATATTCGATTCCTGCGCCGTTCACCGATACCTGATACAGGCCAAAAAAAGTGATGTAGAGGATGTAGTGCAGATAGGCGGTGTCGCGCACGCTGAGGTAGATGAACAGGTTGTAGACCAGCATCACCGCCAGCACGCCGTAGATCATGCCCAGGATGTACAGCCGCGACGGTTGCTCTTCTATATAAGCGTGGCTGGCCCACAGGTTGAGCGGCGCCTGCACCGAGCCATGGCTGGCGACGCGCAGGTAGACGGTCTTGGTCTCGTGGGCATTGAGGTTTAGATCGAACACATAATTGTTCTGCTTAATCTGCCGGCTGGAAAACGGCAGCATGTCGCCGGTCTTCCACGCCAGCGTCGGCCGGGCGTCATCGTCGCCCAGGTACAGATCAACGTGGTCCATGGGCGGGTAAGCCATTTCCAGCAGCCAGTCAGCCGAGGCCAGCGGGTTGGCGGGACGGTAGGTCATACGCACCTTGAGCCAGAACGCCGAACGCGAATAGCCCGCGTTGAGCGATTGCCCGGTGAGCGGCCGAAAACGTTTCAAGCCGTCTGGCGAAGAAACCTCTTGGATGGTTGCATCGCCGGTCGGGTCTTCAAACACCTGCGTCTCGGGACCCAATGCCAGACGGCGGGTGTTTTCATCGAAGTCGACAGCGCTGGCAAATACGGGCAGCAGGCATAGAAGGAAGGTCAGAAACAGACGCATGCGACACCGCCCTGAGACTGATGACTGCCACAAGCCACCGTGGAGTCGTGGGACGGGTTCGCAGCTCTGCGAATGACCTTTGTATCTGTCGATTGGCTCAGCGGGCAACGCACTTGCAGGTACTCATTTGGCAGAACGGATCAAGCGCCACAGGATAACGACTGATAGCTCGATGACACCATCTAATTTGCCATATCAACCTTTCGTTATCCTTACCTCAGCTCAAGCATCACCCTGCAAGATGACCGGCGCACACCGAACCTGTCCCGGCTGACCCGGCCCTTGGGCTCACGCAATTTCACTGTAGGAGCCGGCTTGCTGGCGAACGCGTCGGGTCAGGCGCTACATCAGCGAAAGTTAAACAAGGTTCGCCAGCAAGCCGGCTCCTACAGGCCGTGCCCCCGACTTTTCAGCGCTGCAAGATGGCCGGCGCACACAGTGACCTCTTCCCGGCTAAAGCCGGTCCAACTATAACCAGCACATCCATCCACGCGACCTCGCTGCCGGTCCCACCGGGAAAAACTTTAGTGGTAAGCTCGCGCACCATGAATATCTATAGCTCCCGCCCTGTTGTCCTCTGTCTCTCCGGCCACGACCCCAGTGGCGGCGCCGGCTTGCAGGCAGATATCGAAGCCCTGCTCGCTCAGGGCTGTCACGCTGCTCCTGCAGTGACCGCCCTGACCGTTCAAGACACCGTGAATGTCACTGACTTCCGTGTGCTGGACCGTGAATGGGTGGTGGCGCAGGCCAATGCCGTGCTCAACGACTCCACCGTTGCGGCGGTGAAGCTGGGCATGCTGGGTTCGCTGGAGATGGTCGACACCGTCGTCGAACTGCTCGCGGCCCATCCGCACTTGCCGATGGTCTGCGATCCGGTACTGCGCGCCGGTGGCGGCGGTCGACTGGGCAAGGATGAAGTGGGCTACGCGATGCGCGAGCGCCTGCTGCCTCTGGCAACCATCGCCACACCGAACCTGCCCGAGGCGCGCATTCTCGCGGAGCTGCCCGAGGGTACGGCGGATGAATGCGCCGAGAAGCTATTGCCGTTTTGCGAGCATTTGCTGATCACCGGTGGCCATGGCGATGAGCACGAGGTGCATAACCGGCTCTACATCCGCGGCGGTCAGTCGCGCACCTTTACCTGTCAGCGTCTGCCGGGCAGCTACCACGGTTCCGGCTGCACGCTGGCCAGTGCGCTGGCGGGACGACTGGCCCACGGTCAGGACCTGATCGGTGCTGTGCAACTGGCGCTGGATTACACCTGGCGCACCCTGCGCGACGCCGAACAGCTGGGTCGAGGGCAATTTGTTCCCCGTCGCCTGCCGCTGGATTTCTGCTCGTAACGCCACGAATAAGAGGCACCCTTGATGAGACTACGTGGCTTGTATGCCGTGACCGACAGCCAGCTGTTGGCCGGCAAATTCCTGTCTTACGTCGAAGCTGCCCTGGATGGCGGTGTGACCCTGCTGCAGTACCGCGACAAATCCGGTGACGAGACCCGCCGTCTGCGCGAGGCCTCGGCGCTGCTCAAACTCTGCGAGCGCTATAAAACCCGCCTGATCATCAATGACGACGCCGAAGTGGCCGCACGCCTGGGGGTCGGCGTACACCTGGGGCAAACCGACGGATCGCTACCGGACGCCCGCGCCCTGCTGGGTCACAAGGCCGTTGTGGGTGCGACCTGCCACGCGCAGCTTGAGCTGGCCGACAAGGCCAAGGCGGATGGCGCCACGTATGTCGCCTTCGGCCGCTTCTTCAATTCCCAAACCAAACCCGGCGCGCCCACGTGCAGCCTCGACCTGCTCAGCCAGGCCCGCAAGCGCATCAAATTGCCGATCGCGGTGATCGGCGGGATTACGCTGGAAAACGCCGCCCCACTCGTCGCCCACGGCGCCGATTTGCTCGCCGTCGTGCATGGGCTGTTTGGGGCCGAGTCGACCCAGGAAGTCACCCGCCGCGCCCGCGCTTTCAACGATTTGTTCAAGCCCGCCTGATTCTGCTTCAGGCCGGTTGCGCACTCACTCATTCCGATTCAAACAGAGACCTCATTATGTCCCGCTCCGAAACGCTATTCGCCAACGCCCAGAAACACATCCCCGGCGGCGTCAATTCTCCGGTCCGCGCTTTCAAAAGCGTCGGCGGCACGCCCCTGTTCTTCAAGCACGCCGTCGGCGCCTACGTCACTGACGAAGACGACAAACGCTACGTCGACTACGTCGGCTCGTGGGGCCCGATGATTCTGGGCCACAGCCACCCGGACGTATTGGATGCCGTGCGCAAGCAGCTGGAACACGGTTTGTCGTATGGCGCTCCGACCGAGATGGAAACCGAGATGGCCGACCTGGTCTGCTCGATCGTGCCGTCGATGGAGATGGTCCGCATGGTCAGTTCCGGTACCGAAGCCACCATGAGCGCGATCCGTCTGGCGCGCGGCTTTACCGGTCGAGACAGCATCATCAAGTTCGAGGGCTGCTACCACGGGCACTCTGACAGCTTGCTGGTAAAGGCCGGTTCGGGCGCGCTGACCCTGGGCGTGCCGAGTTCGCCGGGTGTTCCCGCAGCCTTCGCCAAGCACACGCTGACCCTGCCGTTCAACGACATCGAGGCGGTCAAGACCATGCTCGCCGACGTCGGTCAGGAGGTGGCGTGCATTATCGTTGAGCCGGTTGCAGGCAACATGAACTGTGTACCGCCCGCGCCGGGCTTTCTGCAGGGCTTGCGTGAAGCCTGTGACGAACATGGCGTGGTGCTGATTTTCGACGAAGTCATGACGGGCTTCCGCGTTGCCCTTGGCGGTGCGCAGGCTTACTACGGCGTAACGCCAGACCTGAGCACCTTCGGCAAGATCATCGGCGGCGGCATGCCGGTCGGTTGCTTCGGCGGCAAGCGCGAAATCATGTCGCACATCGCGCCGCTGGGTCCTGTGTATCAGGCCGGTACGCTGTCGGGTAACCCGTTGGCGATGGCGGCGGGTCTGACCACGCTGCGCCTGATCAGCCGTCCGGGTTTCCACGACGAACTGAGCGCGTTCACCACGCGCCTGCTCGAAGGCCTGCAACAGCGGGCCGACGCAGCTGGCATCCCGTTCGTGACCACCCAGGCGGGCGGCATGTTCGGCTTGTACTTCAGCGATGCCAAAGAGATCGTGACTTTCCAGGACGTGATGACCAGCGACGCCAGCCGCTTCAAGCAGTTCTTCCACCTCATGCTGGAAGGCGGCGTGTACCTGGCGCCAAGCGCATTCGAAGCCGGTTTCACCTCGATTGCCCACGGCGATGCCGAGCTGCAATTGACGCTGGATGCTGCCGAGAAAGCGTTCGCCCAACTGAAATAACGCAGACCGGGCGGAACGGACGCCGCCCGGGCACTCATGGCTAACCTCCCTGAAAGCAGGCCGATGAAGCCCGCGCAGCAGAAAATCAGTAAAGACTTTGTAAGGTGGCCCCCGCTTATTTCATAATGCGCAGCCAGCACATCTCGCTGGACGGGCATGCCCGCACCTTTTTCAGAGGTAAATCGACTTCCATGAACCGCACCGGCCGCACCCTTGCATTGGGCTGCCTGTTGCTTCTTCATCCCCTGCTGGCAAATGCAGGTGGCAACTCGTTGTTGATCCCAGCGGTGGGTCGTTGCACCCTCAATACCCAGCCAGACAACCTGTCAGCAGCGTTGTCGGCCTGCCAGCAGGCGGCTCAGGGCGGGGATGCGCAGGCGCAATACGAGTTGGGGGAGTTTTACTACGAGGGTAAAAACGCGCCGCGCGATTTACCCCAGGCCCTCAATTACTTCGAGCAGGCATCCTTGCAAGGCCACGCCCAGGCGCAGTATCAGCTCGGCTTGATGTTCTTCCGAGGCGAAGGCGTGCAGGCCAATAACATTCAGGCGTACATCGTGCTGAAGATGGCGGCGGTCAACGGTTCGGAAGATGCGCTGGATCAAGCAGACGAAGTGTCTGCGCAAATGAAGCGCGAAGACCTGGACGTCGCTACGCAGGTGCTGGGGCAGATCTTCCGCAAATACCTGCTGGAGTTGCAAACCGCTGAAGGACGCACGCCATTTGCGCCCTTCCCTGCCGACAGCGCCACCAAGCCCTGAGCGCAATCAGCTCTCTGAAGCCGGTTACTTGTCCGGCATCGGCATCGGGAACGGCATGACGTTACCGGTGTGGCGCGCTTCGCTGATTTTCGCTGTTCCCATCCGCTCCACTTCATCGATGCGCACAATCGAGTGCATCGGGACAAAGCTGCGCACCACGCCATCAAATTGAGCTTTGAGCTTCTCTTCGCTGGGGTCGACTACCACGGTGGTGCGCTCGCCGAAGACGAATTCTTCCACTTCCAGAAAACCCCACAGATCACTTTGATAGATCTGTTTGGCGTACATTTCGAACACCTGTCCCTGGTTGAGAAAAATCACCTTGTAGATTGGAGCTTCGCGTTTGGTCATAACAGGCAGGCAGTGATCAGCGTTTTGAAAAGGGCGCGAACTATAGCATGCCGCTCGTTAGACGACGCTAGGAACCCGGGGCCCGCATCCCTATAATGCGCGGTTCTTTGAATCACCTGATGAACCCGCATGGCCAAGAAGCTTTACATCGAAACCCACGGTTGCCAGATGAACGAGTACGACAGCTCGCGCATGGTCGATCTGCTGGGCGAACATCAAGCACTGGAAGTCACCGCACGGGCAGAAGACGCCGACGTCATCCTGCTCAACACCTGCTCGATCCGTGAGCGGGCGCAGGACCGCGTGTACTCCCAGCTTGGCCGCTGGCGTGAACTCAAGCTGGCGAACCCCGAGATGGTCATTGCCGTCGGGGGCTGCGTGGCGAGCCAGGAAGGTGCGGCCATCCGCGATCGCGCGCCCTACGTTGACGTAGTCTTCGGTCCGCAGACCCTTCACCGCCTCCCGGAAATGATCGACGCGGCACGCATCACGCGCCTGCCGCAGGTCGATGTGTCGTTCCCGGAAATCGAAAAGTTCGACCACCTGCCCGAGCCCCGCGTCGATGGCCCGACTGCGTATGTGTCGGTCATGGAAGGCTGCAGCAAGTACTGCACCTTCTGCGTGGTGCCTTACACCCGCGGCGAAGAAGTCAGCCGGCCGTTCGACGACGTCATCAGCGAGGTTTTCCACCTGGCCGAAAATGGCGTACGCGAAGTGACCCTGCTGGGCCAGAACGTCAACGGCTACCGCGGCACGACCCACGAGGGTCGGCTGGCGGACCTTGCCGAACTGATCCGCGTGGTCGCAGCCATCGACGGCATCGACCGCATTCGCTACACCACCTCGCACCCATTGGAGTTCTCCGACAGCCTTATTCAGGCTCACGCCGACGTGCCGGAGCTGGTCAAGCACCTGCACCTGCCCGTGCAGTCTGGCTCCGACCGAATTCTGGCAGCGATGAAACGCAACCACACCGTCCTTGAATACAAGTCGCGTCTGCGCAAGCTGCGCGCAGCGGTGCCGGATATCTGCATCAGCTCCGACTTCATCGTCGGCTTCCCGGGCGAAACCGAGAAGGATCACCTGCAGACCATGAAGCTGGTGGAAGACGTCGGCATGGATTTCTCCTACTCCTTCGTTTACAGCGCCCGCCCGGGCACCCCGGCTGCAGACCTGCCTGACGACACCCCGGAAGAGGTGAAGAAAGAACGCCTCAAGCAGTTGCAGGACTTGATCAATCGGCAAGGCCTGGAGATCAGCCGCCGGATGGCCGGCACCGTGCAGCGGATTCTGGTCACCGACTATTCGAAAAAGGACCCGGGCGAATTGCAGGGCCGCACCGAGAACAACCGCATCGTCAACTTCCGTTGCGATAACCCCCGGTTGATTGGCCAGTTTGCTGACGTGTACATCGACAGCGCCCAACCTCACTCGCTCCGCGGGTCGTTGTTGCAATAGACGAATACGCCCCCATGTAGACGTCACGCATGAATCCTGCAGGCAGCGCCGGGTATCAGGCCCCGCGAGAAGGCAGCCATACGTCGGCCGCCCCGGCGTGTGACCAAGCTCGCAGCCCTGGCGAACTGTCTGTTACAGGGTGCCCTTCAGCGTCCCTGAACCGCTCATTTACCCGTTAGTAAGTGAGCCCTTTCAGACGTTGCCTGCAGGGGTTATCCTTCACGTCACTTCACATTGCCGTCGGGCGGCCCAAAACCACTTTGAACGCACCTATCGAACCACATCGCTTCAGCCTTGAACCTATCGAGGCCCATCGCTTCGCCAATCTGTGCGGGCAATTCGACGAGCATCTTCGCTTGATCGAACAGCGCCTGGACATCGAGATCCGCAATCGCGGAGCCCAGTTCGAGATCATTGGCGATCGCAAAAAATCCATTTCGGCAGAGAACCTGTTGCGCCGGCTGTATCGGGAAACGAAAGCGACCGATCTGTCTCCGGACATGGTCCATCTGTTCCTGCAGGAATCCGGCGTCGAAGAGCTGGACAACCATCCTGCGGCCGAGGTCGGCGTGGCCTTGCGTACCAAAAAAGGCATGATTCGCCCGCGCGGCTTGAATCAGCAGCGGTACGTGAAAGAAATCCTCGCCAACGATATCAACTTCGGCATCGGTCCGGCCGGTACCGGCAAGACGTATCTGGCCGTCGCCGCTGCAGTGGATGCGCTTGAGCGCGAAACCATTCGCCGCATCCTGCTGGTGCGTCCTGCCGTTGAGGCGGGCGAAAAGCTCGGCTTCCTGCCCGGCGACCTGTCGCAGAAAATCGACCCGTACCTGCGCCCGCTTTACGACGCGCTGTACGAAATGCTCGGCTTTGAATACGTTGCCAAGCTGATCGAGAAACAGGTCATCGAGGTTGCGCCGCTGGCCTACATGCGCGGTCGCACGCTGAACAACAGCTTCATCATTCTCGACGAGAGCCAGAACACCACCGTCGAGCAGATGAAGATGTTCCTGACGCGGATCGGCTTCGGCTCCACGGCAGTGATCACCGGTGACATCACCCAGATCGACCTGCCACGCGGCACCAAGTCCGGCCTGAACCACGTCATTGAAGTGCTCAAGGAAGTGCCGGGAATCAGCTTTACCCACTTCAAGCCCAAAGACGTCGTTCGCCACCCGCTGGTGCAGCGCATCGTCGAGGCTTACGAGCGCTACGAAGAACGCACCGATCATCCGACCACCGCTCAGGACTCCCGGGAACCACGCCGCGATGCTTGAGCTGGATCTGCAAGTCGCGAGTCAGGCAAGCGCTCCGAGCGAAGCCCAGTTCCGCCTCTGGTGTGAAATGGGCCTGCGCCAGCGTTCTGCTGATTCCGAGATGACCATTCGCCTCGTCGATGAAGCCGAAGGCCGGGAGCTCAATCACACTTGGCGGCACAAGGATTACGCCACCAACGTGTTGTCGTTTCCCGCTGACGTTCCTGACGAGTTGCTGGACATCCCGCTGCTGGGTGATCTGGTCATCTGCGTTCCCGTTGTGGCGCGTGAAGCCGCGGAGCAAGGTAAATCGCCAGACGCCCACTGGGCGCATCTGGTGATTCACGGCTGTCTTCATTTGCTGGGCTACGATCACATCGACGATGAAGAAGCCGACGAGATGGAAGCGCTGGAACGAGAGTTGCTTGCAGAGCTTGGCTATCCGGACCCCTACGCCGACGATGAAGTTGGCGACACCCCTCTTTTAGAAACATCAGCCAAGGACCACGAGTAAGGGCTATGAGCGAAGACCGATCGAGCAACGGGCAAAAGTCATGGTTGGGCAAACTGACCCAGGCATTTGCCCATGAGCCGAAAAACCGCCAGGAGCTGCTGGAGCTGCTGCGCGAAGCCCACCAGAACAAGCTGCTGGACAGTGAAGCGCTGGCCATCGTCGAAGGCGCCATTCAGGTCGCCGACCTGCAGGTGCGCGACATCATGGTGCCGCGCTCGCAGATGATCAGCATCAAGGCCAGCCAGGCGCCCCGCGAGTTCCTGCCTGCGGTGATCGATTCCGCGCACTCTCGCTATCCGGTCATCGGTGAAAGCCACGATGACGTGCTTGGTGTCCTGCTCGCCAAAGACTTGCTACCGCTGATTCTGAAAGAAGACGGCGGCAGCGGCGACGTCAAGAGCCTTCTGCGCCCGGCGACCTTCGTCCCGGAATCCAAGCGTCTGAACGTGCTGCTCCGGGAATTCCGTGCCAATCATAATCACATGGCTATCGTCATCGACGAATACGGCGGCGTCGCCGGCCTGGTGACCATTGAAGACGTACTTGAGCAAATCGTCGGCGACATCGAAGACGAGCATGACGTCGAGGAAGACAGCTATATCAAGCCGCTGCCAAGCGGTGACTTCCTGGTCAAGGCACTGACACCCATCGAGAGCTTCAACGAGTTCTTTGACAGCGGCTTCTCCGACGACGAGTTCGATACCGTTGGCGGCCTGGTGATGAACGCGTTCGGGCATTTGCCCAAGCGTAACGAGATCACCGAAATCGGCGCGTACCGTTTTCGCATCCTGAATGCCGACAGCCGTCGTATTCACCTGCTGCGCCTGAGCCCGATCAACCGCTCGTAGGGCCTTTACCCGCTTTAAGGAATGTAAATGCGCTGGATCACCCGCCCCGGCTGGCCCGGTAACCTGCTGGCCATGGTGGCCGGCGCGTTGATTACACTGGCCCTGGCACCCTTCGATATCTGGCCGCTGGCGATTGTCGCGCTGGTGCTTTTCTACCTCGGGCTACGCGACCTCACACCACGCCAGGCCCTGTGGCGTGGCTGGTCATACGGGTTCGGCCTGTTCGGCGGCGGCACCAGCTGGATTTACGTCAGCATTCACACTTACGGCGAGGCGCCTGTCTGGCTGGCAGTGTTCCTGATGGTGCTGTTCTGCGCTTCGGTGGCGTTCTTTTTTGCCTTGCCGGCGTGGATCTGGGCCCGGTGGATCCGCCGCAACGAAGCCCCTCTGGCCGATGCACTGGCGTTCGCTGCGTTGTGGTTCGGTCAGGAGATGTTCCGTGGCTGGTTCCTCACGGGGTTCCCTTGGCTCTATTCCGGCTACAGCCAGTTGGACGGGCCGCTTAAAGGGCTCGCGCCCGTGGGCGGCATGTGGCTGATTTCCTTCGCACTCGCGCTGACCGCCGCATTGCTGTGCAACCTGCCTCGTTTGCGCACACGCTTGCCTTTAATGGCGGCTGGCATTGTGCTGCTGCTCGCACCATGGGTTGTGGGACTGGCGCTGAAAAATCACGCCTGGACCGAGCCTTCCGGCAAGCCGTTGAGCGTTGCGGCCATGCAGGGCAACGTCGAGCAAAGCATGAAGTGGGATCCGGCGGCGCTGAATGCGCAACTTGCGCTGTACCGGGACATGACGTTTATCTCGAAGCGGGCTGATCTGATCGTCTGGCCGGAAACGGCGGTGCCGGTGCTGAAGGAGTCGGTTGAGGGGTATCTGTCGGTGATGGGCAAGTTCGCGGCTGATCGTGACTCGGCGCTTATCACCGGCGTGCCGTTGCGGGAAAAGGGCACTCACGGGGAATTCCGTTACTACAACGCGATTACCGTAACAGGCGAAGGCGACGGCACTTACCTGAAACAGAAGCTGGTGCCGTTTGGCGAATACGTTCCGCTGCAGGACCTTTTGCGCGGATTGATCACATTCTTCAACCTGCCGATGTCCGACTTCGCGCGCGGCCCTTCCGGGCAGGCGTTGTTGCAGGCGAAGGGTTATGAGATCGCGCCGTACATCTGCTACGAAGTGGTCTACCCCGAATTCGCCGCAGGGCTTGCCGCGCAAAGTGACCTGTTGCTGACGGTGAGTAACGACACCTGGTTTGGCACTTCGATCGGCCCGCTGCAGCATCTGCAGATGGCGCAGATGCGCGCGCTGGAAGCCGGCCGCTGGATGATCCGCGCCACCAACAACGGCGTTAGCGCGCTGATCGACCCGTTTGGCGAGATCACCACGACGGTGCCGCAGTTCGAGCGCGCTGTGATGTACGGCGAAGTCACCCCGATGCAAAATCTGACGCCCTACCTGCACTGGCGCTCATGGCCACTGATCATCCTGTCGCTGCTGCTGGTGGGCTGGGCATTTTTTGCCGGCAGGATTGCGAAGGCGGTGTGACACCCGAACGTTGATGCGACCTGGCGGTTTCCAAACCCGGAGGCTGCCGGGGCCTCGTCGATTTCTGATCGGGGAGATTGTCCATGCCTGCCTCAATCTAACGTCTCCGACATTTTCCGTGCCTGCCTCGATCTAACGTCTCCGACATTTTCCGTGCCTGCCTCGATCTGTAGGAGCCGGCTTGCTGGCGAACCAGATTGGCCAGTCACCGTTGCAGCGCCTGGCCT
>NZ_JARVSX010000041.1:0-20325 GCF_030208975.1 Pseudomonas sp. ME-P-057 | reverse complement strand
TGCTGGATGAGTGCGGGCTTACGGTCGACATGTAGGAGCGCGCTTGCCCGCGAAAAATAGTGCCAGCACCCAATCCGTCACTGGCTCGCCGCCAATGCCCGATGGAGCAGGTACAGCCGACACATCTTTGCTACGCAGCATGCATCCGACACATCTTCGCTACGCAGCATGCAGCCGACACATCTTGGGCGGCAGCAAGATTTTTCGCGGGCAAGCGCGCTCCTGCGCCTAAACCCCCAGCCAGCATCAGGGCCTTCCCTGTGTTGGAGACGTTCAGCTCATGAAAAACTGCCTTATTCCGACCATCCGCCCGTCGCCGCTGTCGTTCGGCACGCCCGACAGCTATAATCCGCCGCTTTCCCATTTGCCAAGACCCCCGAGACCATGACTGAGTCCGTTCTTGACTACATGACCCGTCTGGGTCGCGCCGCACGCGAAGCCTCGCGCGTCATCGGCCGCGCCAGCACTGCGCAGAAGAACCGCGCCCTGGCAGCCACGGCTGCCGCGCTGGATGCTTCTCGCGCCGAGCTGACCGCTGCCAACGAGCAGGATCTCGCTGCCGGCCGCGCCAATGGTCTCGAACCCGCTCTGCTCGAACGTCTCTCCCTGACCCCGGCACGTATCGACAGCATGATCGCCGGCCTGCGTCAGGTCGCCAGCCTGCCAGACCCTATCGGTACCCTGCGGGACATGAACTTCCAGCCATCAGGCATTCAGGTCGGCAAAATGCGCGTGCCGCTGGGCGTGGTGGGCATCATCTACGAGTCACGTCCCAACGTGACCATCGACGCCGCCAGCCTCTGCCTCAAATCCGGTAACGCCACCATTCTGCGAGGCGGTTCCGAGGCCATTCATTCCAACCGCGCCATCGCCGCCTGCATCCAGCGCGGCCTGGACGAAGCCGGTTTGCCGGCTGCCGTCGTGCAAGTCGTCGAAACCACCGACCGCGCTGCCGTGGGTGCGCTGATCACCATGCCGGAGTACGTGGACGTCATCGTCCCGCGTGGCGGCAAGGGCTTGATCGAGCGCGTCAGCCGCGACGCCAGAGTCCCGGTCATTAAACACCTGGACGGCATCTGTCACGTCTATGTCAGCGCTCACGCCGACTTGAACGCCGCCCAGCGCATCAGCTTCAACGCCAAGACCTACCGGTACGGCATCTGCGGCGCGATGGAAACCCTGCTGGTAGATCAAGCAGTCGCTGTGGATTTCCTGCCGTCAATAGCCGCGCAATTTCGCGAGAAAGGCGTTGAGTTGCGCGGTTGCGAACGCACCCGCGAACTGATCGACGCTTTGCCGGCCACCGAAGAAGACTGGCACACCGAATACCTGGCGCCGATTCTCTCGATCCGCATCGTCACGGGGCTGGATCAGGCCATCGAGCACATCAACCACTACGGTTCGCACCACAGCGACGCGATTATCTCGGACTCTCAAGCCCAGACCCGCCGGTTCATGGCCGAGGTCGACTCGAGTTCAGTGATGGTCAACGCACCTACAAGCTTCGCCGACGGCTTCGAGTACGGTTTGGGCGCCGAAATCGGCATCTCGACCGACAAGATTCACGCGCGCGGCCCGGTTGGCCTCGAAGGCCTGACCTGCGAGAAATACATCGTCGTTGGCGATGGCACTCAGCTGCGCGGACAGGGGCCGGTCTGACTTGGCCGACGTCGGTCAGCCTTCGGGCAACAGCGCGCAGGCAATGGCTCAATCGGCTGCAGTCCCGCTGAACACAGCCAGTGCGCCTAAGCGTGTCGGGATACTGGGCGGTACATTTGACCCGGTGCATATTGGCCACTTGCGTGGCGCACTGGAAGTCGCTGCGTTGCTGGAACTCGATGAGCTGCGCCTGACGCCCAGTGCGCGGCCGCCGCATCGCGACACGCCCAGCGTCTCGGCGCAGGACCGGCTGGCCATGGTGCAGTGCGCAGTTGATGGAGTGCCGCCGCTGACGGTCGACGATCGCGAGCTGTTGCGCGACAAGCCGTCGTACACGATCGACACGCTGGAATCGATGCGCGCCGAACTGGCCGCCGATGACCAGCTGTTTTTATTGCTGGGGTGGGACGCCTTTTGCGGGCTGCCATCGTGGCATCGTTGGGAAGAATTGCTGGAGCACTGCCACATCGTGGTGCTGCAACGCCCGGACGCCGACAGCGAGTCCCCTGATGCGATGCGTAACCTGCTCGCGGGACGTGCCGTCAGTGATCCAAAGGCCCTCAAGGGGCCGGGCGGAAAGATTACGTTCGTCTGGCAGACGCCGCTTTCGGTGTCTGCCACCCAGATCCGTCAACTGCTGGCCAGCGGTAAGTCGGTACGTTTTCTGGTGCCAGACGCGGTACTGGCCTACATAGAGGCGCACGGGCTTTACCGGGCGCTGAACTGAAGGTGTGTTTCGACGCAGCCAAGCGCGCGAAGAAGCACCCAAACATACGAGTTGAAAAGAGTTTTATATGACTGAAAAAGCTGCTGTAAACCCAATCATCGAAGTGATCAAAGCTGCACTGGAAGACGTCAAGGCCCAGGATATCCAGGTGCTGGACGTGCGCGACAAGCAGAGCATCACCGATTACATGGTCATCGCCACCGGTACCTCCAATCGCCAGATCAACGCCATGCTCGACAAGGTGCGTGAAGAGGTCAAGAAGCAGGGCCTCAAGCCGCTGGGCGAAGAAGGCAAGGGCGACAGCGACTGGGTACTGTTGGACCTGGACATCGCCATCGTTCACATGATGACCGCGTCTGCCCGTCAGTTTTACGACCTTGAGCGCCTGTGGGCCGGTGCCGAGCAAAGCCGTTCGGCCAGCGCCGCACACCACAGCCCGGAAAATGCCCACGAGCATTTCGACAAGCTGAACAAAGGCCAGGCATAAGGCTTCCTCGTGCGTCTGCGACTGATCGCTGTTGGTTCCCGCATGCCCAAGTGGGTGGAAGAAGGCTGGCATGAATATGCCAAGCGTCTGCCGTCCGAGTTGGCGCTGGAACTGGTGGAAATTCCGCTCAACACCCGTGGCAAGAACGCCGACGTGGCACGCCTCATCCGTCAGGAAGGCGAGGCCATGCTGGCGAAAGTGCAGCCGGGTGAGCGGATCGTCACGCTCGAAGTGCACGGCAAGCCATGGAGCACCGAGCAACTGGCGGGCGAGCTTGATCGCTGGCGCCTGGATTCGCGCACGGTCAACCTGATGGTGGGCGGTCCGGAAGGGCTGGCCCCGGAAGTCTGTGCCCGGGCCGAGCAGCGCTGGTCGTTATCGCCGTTGACCTTGCCGCACCCGTTGGTGCGCATTCTCATCGGTGAGCAGATTTATCGTGCCTGGACCGTGCTGTCTGGTCACCCTTATCACAAGTAGCGCCGCTGCCTTCACTGTGAACCTGCCCTAAATGTCTCAGCCGATCCGCCTGAAAGACCACGAAAAGGACGCACGCCTGGTGCGCAGCCGAGTCGTGGTCGGTGCAGTCGCGGTCGTCGTGCTGATCTGCGTATTGGTTGCGCGGCTGTATTTCCTTCAGGTCATCCAGTACGACTACCACTCGACGCTGTCGGAAAACAACCGCGTTCACGTGCAACCGATCCCGCCGAGCCGCGGGTTGATCTACGACCGTAACGGCGTAGTGATCGCCGACAACCGGCCCAGCTTCAGCCTGAGCATGACGCGCGAGCGTTCCGGTGACTGGACGCAGGTGCTGGACACCATCGTTCAGGTGCTTGAACTGACGCCTGACGACCGGATCATTTTTGAAAAGCGCATGAAGCAGGGGCGACGACCGTTCGAGCCAGTCCCGATCCTGTTCGAGCTCACCGAAGAACAGATCGCCCGTATTGCCGTTAACCAGTTCCGCCTGCCGGGCGTTGAAGTGGTCGCGCAGCTGGTTCGTCATTACCCTCAGGGCGAGCACTTCGCGCATTCGGTGGGGTATATGGGCCGAATCAACGAGAAAGAGCTGAAAAGCCTCGATCCGGTGAACTACAGCGGTACTCACCACATGGGCAAGACCGGCATCGAGCGCTTCTACGAGCCCGAGCTGCACGGCCAGGTAGGTTACGAAGAAGTCGAAACCAACGCCCGCGGCCGCGTCCTGCGCGTGCTTAAACGGACGGATCCAGTACCCGGCAAGGACATCGTCCTGAGCCTCGACATTCAGCTGCAGGAAGCGGCCGAAGCTGCACTGGCAGGGCGTCGCGGCGCGGTGGTGGCGCTGGACCCGAACACCGGCGAGGTGCTGGCGATGGTCAGCCAGCCAAGCTTCGACCCGAACCTGTTCGTCACGGGCATCAGCTTTAAAGCGTATTCCGAATTGCGCGATTCGGTCGATCGGCCGCTGTTCAACCGCATTTTGCGGGGGCTGTACCCGCCGGGTTCGACCATCAAACCCGCCGTGGCCATTGCAGGTCTCGACACGGGCGTGGTGACGGCGAGCACGCGGGTCTTCGACCCCGGCTACTACATGCTGCCCAACTACGATCACAAATACCGTAACTGGAACCGCACGGGCGATGGCTGGGTGGACCTGGACACGGCCATCATGCGTTCCAACGACACCTACTTTTATGACCTGGCGCACAAGGTCGGGATCGACCGGCTTTCGGCGTACCTGAACAAGTTCGGCATCGGCCAAAAGGTCTCGCTGGACATGTTTGAAGAGTCACCCGGTTTGATGCCTTCCCGCGACTGGAAGCGCGTCACCCGCCGCCAGGCATGGTTCCCCGGCGAGACGCTGATTCTGGGCATCGGCCAGGGCTACATGCAGGCCACACCGTTGCAACTGGCCCAGGCCACTACGCTGGTGGCGAACAAAGGGAAATGGAATCGTCCCCATCTGGCCAAGACCGTTGAAGGGCAGAAGCCTGTGGACGAAAACCCGATGCCGGACATCGTGCTGCGTGATCCGTCTGACTGGGGCAAGGTCAACCACGGCATGCAACAGGTCATGCATGGTGCGCGCGGTACCGCCCGCAAGGCTGCCATCGGCGCGCAGTACCGCATTGCCGGGAAGAGTGGCACGGCGCAGGTCGTCGCGATTCGGCAGGGCGAGAAGTACGACCGCTCGAAGGTCCAGGAACGCCATCGCGACCATGCCTTGTTCGTCGGCTTCGCGCCGGCCGACAGCCCGAAGATCGTCGTTGCGGTCATGATCGAGAACGGTGAGTCGGGCTCGGGCGTGGCTGCGCCAGTGGTGCGGCAGGTCATGGACGCCTGGCTGCTCGACCCCCAGGGTCACTTGAAACCCGAATACGCCAGCAATGCACAGCCTCCGGAGACCGCGGCCCGTGAAGAGTAATTTCGACCGCATCCTGTCCAGCGAAGATGTGATGCGCCGTCGCGCCACGTTCCTGCAGAAAATCCACGTTGATGGCCCGCTGCTGATCCTGCTGCTGACGTTGGCGGCGGGCAGTCTGTTCGTGCTGTATTCGGCCAGCGGCAAGAGCTGGGACCTGCTGATCAAGCAAGCCACTTCTTTCGGTATCGGCCTGGTGTCGATGTTCGTCATCGCGCAGCTCGAACCCAGATTCATGGCCCGCTGGGTGCCCGCCGCCTATGTGATCGGCGTATTGCTGCTGGTGGCGGTAGACGTAATGGGGCACAACGCCATGGGCGCCACGCGCTGGATCAACATTCCCGGCGTCATTCGCTTCCAGCCGTCGGAATTCATGAAGATCATCATGCCGGCGACCATCGCCTGGTACCTGTCCAAGCGCACCTTGCCGCCACACCTCAAGCATGTGGCGGTCAGCCTCGGCCTGATCGGGCTGCCGTTCATTCTGATCGTGCGCCAGCCGGACCTCGGCACCTCGCTGCTGATTCTGGCGTCAGGTACGTTCGTGCTGTTCATGGCCGGCCTGCGCTGGCGCTGGATCATCGGCGTGGTGGCCGCAGCGGTGCCAGTCGCGGTTGCGATGTGGTTTTTCTTCATGCACGACTACCAGAAGCAGCGGATTTTGACGTTCCTCGACCCGGAGAGCGACCCGCTCGGCACCGGCTGGAACATCATTCAGTCCAAGGCGGCGATCGGCTCTGGCGGCGTGTTCGGCAAGGGCTGGCTCATGGGCACCCAGTCGCACCTGGACTTCCTGCCTGAAAGCCATACCGACTTCATCATTGCCGTGCTTGGCGAGGAGTTCGGTCTGGTAGGCATTTGCGCGCTGCTGCTTATCTACCTGTTGTTGATCGGTCGCGGGCTGGTCATCACCGCCCAGGCGCAGACCCTCTACGGCAAGCTGCTCGCGGGCAGCTTGACCATGACCTTTTTTGTTTACGTTTTCGTCAATATCGGTATGGTCAGCGGTCTGCTGCCGGTGGTAGGCGTGCCGTTGCCCTTCATTAGCTACGGCGGAACTTCGCTGGTGACGCTGCTGTCAGCGTTTGGTGTTTTGATGTCGATCCACACGCATCGCAAATGGATCGCTCAGGTTTGATTAAGGTGAAGAACTCAATGCAAGTAGTGCGTGGCTGGGCTGCTCGATATGCGCCGCTGGTCGGTCTGATGGGCATCTTCGGCTCAGTGCAGGAATCACTTGCCGGTGACTATGACGGCTCTCCTCAAGTCGCCCAGTTCGTCAGTGAAATGACCCGCGATTATGGTTTTGCGGGCGAGCAACTGATCGATGTTTTTCGCGATGTCCAGCGCAAACAGGCGATCCTCGATGCGATTTCGAGGCCCGCCGAGCGGGTAAAACCGTGGAAAGATTATCGCCCGATGTTCCTCACTGACGCGCGGGTGTCGCGTGGCGTGGACTTCTGGCGCCAGCACGAAGCGGCCCTGACGCGCGCCGAGCAAGAGTACGGCGTGCCGGCTCAGGTGATCGTCTCGATCATCGGCGTTGAGACATTTTTCGGCCGCAATACCGGTAATTACCGGGTGATGGACGCATTGTCGACCCTGGCGTTCGACTATCCCCAGCGCGCCGATTTCTTTCGCAAGGAACTGCGCGAGTTCCTGCTGCTGTCGCGTGAGCAGCAGGTCGATCCGCTAACCCTCAAAGGCTCGTACGCTGGTGCCATGGGCTTGCCCCAGTTCATGCCAAGCAGTTTTCGCGCCTACGCCGTGGACTTCGACGGCGACGGCCACATCAATATCTGGAATGACCCGGACGATGCGATTGGCAGCGTGGCCAGCTATTTCAAACGTCACGGCTGGGTGGCCGGCGAGCCGGTTGTCAGTCGCGCGGACGTGCGCGGCGAGCGCGTCGATGAGGGCTTGAGCCCCGGCATCGATCCGGTGAAAAACGTCGGGGAGTTGCGAGCGTTGGGCTGGGCGAGTCATGATGCGCTGCGCGATGACATGCCGGTCACGGCGTTTCGCCTCGATGGCGACAAAGGCCCCGAGTACTGGATGGGCCTGAAGAATTTTTACGCGATCACGCGTTACAACCGCAGCGTGATGTACGCCATGGCCGTGCATCAGCTGTCTGAAATGCTTGTTAAAGCCCGGGACGTCAAGTAATGCGGTCACTGCCGATGCAACAACCATTGAAGCTGATGGCCTTCGCGGCACTGACCCTGCTGGTCGTCAGTTGCTCAACCAGCCGCCCGACGACCACTCAGAAGCAAGGCAACGTGATTCGTTCGCAGCCGGGGCTGGACATCAACCGAGCACACAAAGACGGCGCGCCCTGGTGGGACGTCGATGTCTCGCGCATCCCCGACGCCGTTCCGACCCTGCACACGGGGCCTTACAAGGCCAACCCCTACACGGTGCTGGGCAAGACGTACTTTCCGCTCAGTGATTCCAGGACCTATGCCCAGACCGGAACGGCTTCCTGGTATGGCACTAAATTCCACGGTCAGAACACCGCCAACGGTGAGGTCTATGACCTCTACGGCATGAGCGCGGCGCACAAGACCTTGCCGCTGCCCAGCTATGTCCGCGTGACCAACCTGGACAACAACCGCACGGTGATTCTGCGCGTCAACGACCGCGGCCCGTTCTATTCGGATCGCATCATCGATTTGTCCTATGCCGCTGCGAAGAAGCTCGGTTATGCCGAAACCGGCACCGCGCGGGTGAAAGTCGAGGGCATAGACCCTTCTCAGTACTGGGCTCAGCGCGGCAAGCCGGCGCCGCTGATGCTTGATCAGCCGCAGGTGGCCAGCAACACGCCGCCGCGCCAGGTTCAACCGGCGGCCCCGGTGATCACCGCTTCGGCGGGTACGATCGAACAATGGACACCGCCGCCTCAGCAGCACGCTGCGCCGGTAACGCCCGTGCCGATTGACGCAAAAAAAAACGCTTCAGGACCAGCGTCTGGGCTGTTTCTCCAAGTGGGAGCCTTCGCCAACCCGGACGCTGCGGAACTCCTGAGGTCGAAATTGAGCGGGATGGTCAGGGCGCCGGTGTTCGTGAGTTCGATCGCACGCAATCAACAGACGCTTTATCGCGTGCGGATGGGACCGGTCGACACGCCGGGTGAAGCCCAGCAGCTGCAAAACAGCGTGAGGTCGGCCAATCTCGGCTCGCCAAGCGTTGTGACGTCGGACCAGTAACGCTTTATCAGCGACTCGCGCCCCGCATCAGGGGCCGATTTCGTTACCTGACCGACGACTTGCCGCCCGCGCTTGACGTTGTCAGCAGCTTTTCACGGCACGTTCTGTAGAATGTGAGCCCGTTTGCCGGGGTAGCCCGGCACCCGCTTTGCCCGCAAGGGCATGTTTGCCCATTAGCATTTTCGAGAGACGGATGAACATCACCAGCTTTGCAAAACGCCTTTGCCTGCTTATCCCGCTATTCACCGCGCCTGCCGTGTTTGCGGCAGAACAGATGACGCCATCGCCACCGCAACTGGCTGCCAAGGCTTATGTGCTGATGGATGCCAACAGCGGCAACGTTCTGGTCGAAAACAATGGCGACCAGCGCCTGCCACCGGCCAGTCTGACCAAGCTGATGACCGCTTACATCGCCACGCTGGAAATCCGCCGCGGCCAGATCGGTGAAAACGACCCGGTGACCGTGAGCGAGAACGCCTGGCGTACCGGCGGTTCGCGGATGTTCATCAAAGTCGGCAGCCAGGTCACGGTCAGTGACTTGCTGCACGGCATCATCATTCAGTCCGGCAACGATGCCAGCGTCGCGCTCTCCGAGCACATCGCCGGCAGCGAAGACGCGTTCGCCGACCTGATGAACAAGACCGCTGCCGACCTGGGCATGGTCAACAGCCACTTCATGAACCCGACCGGCCTGCCGAACCCCGATCACTACGCCACAGCCCATGACATGGCCCTGCTGGCGCGCGCGATCATCCACGAAGATCCGGCTCACTACGCGATCTACTCGCAGAAAGAGTTCTTCTGGAACGGCATCAAACAGCCGAACCGCAACCTGCTGCTGTGGCGTGACAAGACCGTCGACGGTCTGAAAACCGGTCACACCGAAGAAGCCGGCTACTGCATGGTGTCCTCGGCCGTTCGTGACGGCATGCGTCTGATCGCCGTAGTATTTGGTACCAACAGCGAGCAGGCTCGCGCTGCCGAAACGCAGAAGCTGCTGACCTACGGTTTCCGTTTCTTCGAAACCCAGACCTTCTATCAGAAAGGCACCGAGCTGGCTCAGGCGCCTGTCTGGAAAGGCACCGAGCGTCAAGTCAAGGCCGGTCTGGCTGAAGACCTGACCATGACCATGCCTAAAGGCGAGCTGAAGAAGCTGGCAGCCAGCATGACCATGAATCCACAGCTGGTTGCTCCGATCGCCAAGGGCGACGTCATCGGCAAGGTTGATGTGAAACTGGACGACAAAGTGGTACACAGCGCCAACCTGATCGCCCTGGACGGCGTCGAGGAGGGTGGTATCTTCCGTCGCCTGTGGGATAGCATCCGCCTGTTCTTCTACGGTCTGTTCAACTGATCAACCCTTGATCGCTCGCTGACCGTTGCTCCGTACGCCCCCGTCGCCGAACGCGCCGGGGGCCTGTCCGTTTTCCGGCTTACGAGGCCGTTACCGCCATGACAGATTCCGAAGTAAAAGCGCCAAAAATCGAATTTCCCTGCGCCGACTATCCCATCAAGATCATCGGTGACACGGGTGTGGGCTTCAAAGACAAGGTCATCGAGATCGTCGAGAAGCACGCGACCGTGGACATGAAATCCCTGGCCGAGCGCCAGAGCAGCAACGGCAAGTACACCACCGTCCAGCTGCACATCATTGCCACCGGGCAAGATCAGCTCTACGACATCAACAGTGAATTGCGCGCCACCGGCTTCGTCCATATGGTGTTGTGATGGGCGCGGTTCTGGGCGTTCGTGACCTCGGACTGGCCGACTACGAGCCCACCTGGCAGGCCATGAAGCGCTTTACCGACGGCCGCACGCGCGAGACCGCCGATGAGGTCTGGCTGGTGCAGCACCCGCCGGTATTCACTCAGGGGCAGTCCGGTAAACCCGAGCACTTGCTGCTGCCGGGAGATATCCCGGTCGTGCAGGTCGATCGCGGCGGCCAAGTGACTTATCATGGTCCCGGCCAACTGGTTGCCTATCTGCTGCTGGACGTGCGCCGTCTGGGCTTTGGGGTTCGAGAACTGGTCACCCGGATCGAGCGCAGCCTGATCGACCTGCTGGCAGGTTATGGGGTCGATGCCGCAGCCAAGGCTGACGCACCAGGGGTTTATGTAGACGGCGCCAAGATCGCCTCGCTGGGGCTGCGCATTCGTAACGGCTGTTCATTCCACGGCCTTGCGCTGAACGTCGATATGGATCTGGACCCTTTTAAACGGATTAATCCCTGCGGGTATGCGGGGCTGGCAATGACCCAGCTGCGTGAACAGGCAGGTCCGATTGAATTTGCCGAGGTTAGTGCCCGGCTGCGTGCGCAGCTCGTCAAACACCTCGACTACGCTGAGCAGACGACCCTAACGGGCGGAATCGATTGATATGACTACTGCGTATGAGGCAGCTGACACTGCCGTGAATACAGAGAATGCCGTACAAACCCTGATCCCGACGGTGAACGTTGCCACGCCTGAGCGTGTGGCACGTCCTAAGGTGGAAGCCGGCGTGAAGCTGCGCGGCGCGGAAAAAGTCGCGCGCATCCCGGTGAAGATCATCCCGACGGTGGACCTGCCGAAGAAGCCGGACTGGATTCGCGTGCGCATCCCGGTTTCGCCTGAGGTCGACCGCATCAAGGCGCTGTTGCGCAAGCACAAGCTGCACAGCGTTTGTGAAGAAGCTTCCTGCCCGAACCTGGGCGAATGCTTCTCCGGCGGCACTGCGACGTTCATGATCATGGGCGACATCTGCACCCGTCGCTGCCCATTCTGCGACGTCGGTCATGGCCGTCCGAAAGCGCTGGATGTTGACGAGCCGAAGAACCTCGCCGTTGCCATCGCTGACCTGAAGCTCAAGTACGTGGTGATTACTTCCGTCGACCGTGACGACCTGCGCGACGGCGGTGCTCAGCATTTCGCCGACTGCATCCGCGAGATCCGTGAGCTGTCGCCGAATGTGCAGCTGGAAACCCTGGTGCCGGACTACCGCGGCCGCATGGACATCGCGCTGGAGATCACCGCCGCGACGCCTCCAGACGTGTTCAACCACAACCTTGAAACCGTGCCGCGCTTGTACAAGGCCGCGCGTCCGGGTTCTGACTACCAGTGGTCGCTGACTCTGCTCAAGCGTTTCAAAGAAATGGTCCCGCACGTGCCGACAAAGTCCGGTTTGATGCTGGGATTGGGCGAGACCGACGAAGAAGTGATCGAAGTCATGCAGCGCATGCGCGAGCACAACATTGACATGCTGACGCTGGGCCAATACCTGCAGCCGTCCCGCAATCACTTGCCGGTTCAGCGCTTCGTACACCCGGATACCTTCGCCTGGTTCGCCGAAGAAGGTTACAAGATGGGCTTCAAAAACGTCGCCTCCGGCCCGCTGGTTCGTTCTTCGTACCACGCAGATGAACAAGCCAAGCTGGTGAAGTCGCTGCTCACCGCGAGCTGATCACGGCTTCTTTGATGCGATAAAGAAACAGGCCGGATAGAAATATCCGGCCCGTTTTTTTTCTGCGTTACGTTCAAGGCGGTGTGGCGAACATGCATCGCCCTAACGGCATACGCATTCTGTAGGAGCCGGCTTGCTGGCGAATGCGGTTTGCCAGTCGAGCCCGTCGTCATTCATCGGACGCGTTCGCCAGCAAGCCGGCTCCTACGGGTGTGTGTTTCCGCGCTCGAATGCATCGTTGCATTCGGAGACTCACGACCCGCATCGGTAATCTTCCCCCGCCACACGGTTTGTGCCATGCACTGCCTCAACGACGCCGCAAGGTGTAGGAGCGCGCTTGCCCGCGAATGGCCGGTACAGCCGACACATCTTTGGAGGCCTGCCAATTTTTCGCGGGCAAGCGCGCTCCTACAGTTGATCGCTATTGGCAAACCACCCACCGTGAGGGGAGGGCTGTATCGGGCTGGAGGGCGTCGCTGAACGCTGTGTCACGGCTTGCGCAGCTGCTCCAGCAGTTCCTGCGTCGGGTACCCGTCCGCTGGCCAGCCAAAGGATTGCTGCGCGCTGCGAATCGCCTTGCGCGTGTTGGCGCCGATGATCCCGTCAGGGGCGCCTGCGTCGTACTGTCGGGCCGAGAGCAGCGTCTGCAGCTCGATGCGTTCGGATCGGCTCAACGGACGATCGCCCCGCGGCCAATCTCCTTGCACGTAACCACCGCCCGTAAAACGCTCCGACAACAGCCCGATTGCCAGCGCATAGGACGAAGAGTTGTTGTACTTGAGGATGGCGCGGAAGTTATCCATCACCAGAAATGCCGGGCCTTTATAGCCCGCAGGCAGCAACAGGGCCGCCTGTTGCTGCAAGAGATTGGTCGGCAGCGCTGACCTGTTTGGCAATTTCAGCCCCAGTTGTTGCCATTCGCCGATGGGTTTTCGGGTTGAGGCATCCGCGAGTGCGTAATCAAAACCCTGCGCCAGTTGCACCTCAAACCCCCAGGGCTGGCCTTTCTGCCAGCCTGAGCTTTGCAGGTAGTGAGCGGTGGACGCGAGGGCATCGGCCGGGGAGTTCCAGATGTCCCGGCGACCGTCTCCGTCGAAGTCGACGGCGTGGGTGTTGTAAGTGGTGGGGATGAACTGGGTCTGGCCCATCGCCCCGGCCCAGGAACCCAGCATGCTGGGCGCATCGATATCGCCATGCTGGATGATCTGCAAGGCGGCGATCAATTGGTCCTGCGCGAACTGTGGGCGACGTCCCTCATAGGCAAGCGTTGCCAGGGAACGAATCACCGACTGCGTGCCCTGGAACTGGCCAAAGCTGCTCTCCATGCCCCACACGGCCACAAGTGCCTGACGATCAACACCGTAGCGCTGCTCGATCGCGCTCAGCGAGTCAGCGTATTGGCTTAGCAGCGCCTGCCCCTTGCGCACACGCACTGCTGACATCGCGCCGTCCAGGTATTCCCACACGGGGCGGCTGAATTCAGGTTGGCTGCGATCGGCCTTCACCACGCTCATGTCAGGGGTGACGCCGATGAAGGCTTTATCGAACACGTCCGGCCGCACGCCGGCGGTCAGCGCCTGAGCGCGGAACTGGCTTTGCCATTCACTGAAACTCATGGCCGGCTGGATTTCGAAATTGCCGTCATCAGGTTGCGCGACGGCACCTGAGGGCGCGGGCAAGCTCTTGACGATTTGTGCCGCGGGCGCGGACTGAAGAGGGGTGGCGACGGCAGCGGTAGGCTGCTCGGCACAGGCCACCAGCGCGAAGAGGCTGGAAGCGGTGATCAACTGGCGAAGGTGCCAGCGACGGGGAAAGCTTGGGAGCATTCTGGGGTCCACAGGTATAAACCGTAAGGTGCAGACCTTAACATGCCGGCCCAGTCGATGGGGGGCCAGACAGGTAACGCAGTGTTTTCAAGCCGCCATAACGGAAGAAGCCTCCCAGCTTTTAGACTGGAAGGCTTCGCGGCGGTAGCTGCCTTTGCCCTTGCCGGGTTGTTCCTGACGGCTGCGGAACAGTGGCTGGGCGATGATGGATTTGGCCTTGTTCGGCCGCTTTTTGGCTTTGCTCATGGCGTTCTCGCTCGAGTAGTGAAGTGAAGCGGGGGAGATAATCTGCCAGACCGGGGCGGGTGTCCAATTGACCTGAGCTATCAAGTATTTGCTCGTGTCGCTATGCCGGCTCATTCACGATTCAAACTGTAGGAGCCGGCTTGCTGGCGAACGCGACCTTTCAGGTACACCTGAGTGAGGCAAGAAGCCGTTTCGCCAGCAAGCCGGCTCCTACAGGAAGGTGGAGGGCCTGAAGATAGCAGGTCTGGCAGATCTGGCAGGTAGGCCCGTGGGCCACTATTCCGAAGGCAGTGCCAATCGTTGCCCTGCCATCAGCAGTGCCAGCCGGCTCAGGCTGCTCCATACGGAGCCCGCCGCCTGGCCTTTGATTTGAGCGTCGATGTGTTGAGCGTCCATCAACAGTTGGCCCCAACGTCGCGCGGAGTGGCGTTGCAGGGCTTTGCTCATCAACGGCTTGCGCTTGTCCCAGATGGGCGGACGCGCCTGGCTGAATGCTTTGTCCAATGGGATACCCTGGCTGAACTGCAATGCCAGATTGGCCAGCACACGCAGCTCACGGGACAGCGCCCAGAGAATGACCGGAGGTTCGACGCCTTCGCCGCGCAGGCCTTCAAGCATCCGCAGCGCGTGAGCCGCTTCGCCATTGAGGATGGCGTCAGTCAGACCGAAAACATCGAAGCGCGCGCTGTCAGCCACTGCTGCCTGTACGGTTTCGACAGTAATCTGGCCTTCGTCAGCCATCAGCTTGAGCTTTTCGATTTCCTGCGCGGCCGCCAGCAGGTTACCTTCGACCCGCGCGGCGATGAGTTCGATGGCGTCCGGCGTGGCGGCCAGGCCGGCCTGCGAGAGCCGCTGACGAATCCATTGCGGCAACTGACTGGCATCCACCGGCCAGATCTGCACGAACTGGGTCTGCGGGCCTTCGACCAGCGCCTTGCCCCACTTGGTTTTCTGCGCCGAACCGTCCAGCTTGGGCAGGCTGATCAGCAGCAGCGTGTCTTCGGCGGGGCGACCGCAGTATTCCAGAAGCGCTGCCGCGCCTTTGTCCCCGGGCTTGCCGGAAGGCAGACGTAACTCCAGCAGTCGGCGCTCAGCAAACAGCGACATGCTCGCACCCGCCTGGAGCAGCGTGCCCCAGTCGAAGCTAGAGTCAGCGCTGAACACTTGGCGTTCGTCAAAGCCCTGCTGACGTGCAGCCGCGCGAATGGCATCGCACGCTTCCTGGCACTGGAGAGGGTCATCGCCGCTGACGATGTAGACAGGCGCTAGCGCACCCTGGAGGTGTTTTGAAAGTTGGGCGGGGGCGAGTTTCATGATTCAGAAAAGATCAGGGCCGGCGAACCGGCCCCGATGCCGTCACTTGGACGGGATTTCGATGGGCGACTGCTGCGGCGTCTCGTCGCGAATCCGTTGGGCGGCGGCTTCGGCATCGGCCTGCGCACGGGCAGCGGCGTCGGCCTTGGCTTGCAATTCGTCGAGGCGCTCAGGTGTCAGCTGTTGCAGGCGGGCCAACAGTTTCTGCACGAGGTCGTTGCGCATTTCCTTGCGGATCTGCGTGGCTTCCTGGTCAGAGCCGATCAGGTTGTTGCCGTCATGCACAAAAACCTTTTGCGCCTGAACGGTGTCATCGAGCAACAGCACGTCCTTGCTGCCGTGAATTTCATACTTCAGCACGGTGGTCAGCTCGTATTCGGCCGAACGGCCCGAACCGGCATAGCTCGCGGTGCGCTGGGTTTCGTCTTCGCGGGCGATGAACAGCTTGTATTGCGCGCCGGTGTAGACATGCACGCCGCTGCTGGTCAGGGTCTGACGCAGCTGAGTGACGACATCGCCGTAGGCATCACGGGCGCTGACGTCCAGCTCCTTGATCGACAGGGCGTTGGTACCGGTGCCGCGCAACTGGAAACCGCAGGCGCTCAGCAAAACCGCGAGTCCCATCACCAGCAGATTGCGTTTGATCATCTTGTTGCTCCCTTGAATCCGTTAGAGCGCGGCATCCCGCGCTCTTGAAATAGGTTCGGCACCCGCTCGCAGGTGCCCGATTGCGTCAGCTGGCGACGATGTTAACCAGTTTGCCCGGCACCACGATCACTTTGCGGATCGTGAGGCCATCGATGAAGCGCAGGACGTTCTCGTTTGTCCGAGCGGCCGCTTCGACTTCCTCGCGGGTGGCGCTGGCTGGCATGTCGATATGACCGCGCAGCTTGCCGTTGACCTGAATTACCAATTGCAGCGTGTCCTGCACCAGCGCTGACTCATCAACCACTGGCCATGCGGCATTGATAACCGGATCAGGGTGGCCCAGCGCAGCCCACAGCTCGTGACTGATGTGCGGGGTGATCGGCGCCAGCAACAGAGCGACGGTCTCCAGACCCTCCTGCAGCAGCGCGCGGTCCTGGCCAGCGGCCTGCGGCGCTTTTTCCAGCACGTTCATCAGCGTCATCACCTGAGCGATGGCGGTGTTGAATTTGTGATGCTGCCCCACGTCCTGACCTGCCTGCTTGATCGCCAAGTGAATCGAGCGGCGGATGGCTTTCTGGTCATCATTCAGCGCGGTGGTGTCGAGTGCGCCCGGCAGGCCTGCGGTCACATGTGCCTGAGCCAGACGCCAGACGCGCTTGAGGAAGCGGTGCGAGCCTTCAACGCCGGAATCCGACCATTCCAGGCTCATGTCCGGCGGCGATGCGAACATCATGAACAGCCGGCAGGTGTCTGCGCCGTACTGATCGATCATGGACTGCGGATCGACGCCGTTGTTTTTCGACTTGGCCATTTTTTCGATGCCGCCGATTTCCACCGGCTGGCCATCGGCGATCAGTTTGGCGCCGATGATCTTGGCTTTGCTGTCGCGCTCGAACTCGACGTCTGCCGGGTTGAACCAGGTTTTGCTGCCATTGGCTTCCAGACGGTAGAACGTCTCGGCCACGACCATGCCCTGGGTCAGCAGGTTCTTGAACGGCTCGTTGGAGCTGACCAGGCCTTCATCGCGCATCAGCTTGTGGAAGAAGCGCGCGTAGAGCAGGTGCAGGATGGCGTGTTCGATGCCGCCAATGTACTGGTCGACCGGCAGCCAGTGGTTCGCGGCTTTTGGATCGACCATCCCGCCCTCGTAATGAGGCGAGGCGTAGCGTGCGAAGTACCAGGACGACTCGACGAAGGTGTCCATGGTGTCGGTTTCGCGCTTGGCCGGGGCGCCGCATTTCGGGCAGCTGCACTCGTAGAACTCGGGCATGCGCGCCAACGGCGAACCCGCGCCGTCCGGCACCACGTCTTCGGGGAGCTTGACCGGCAGTTGATCTTCCGGGACAGGTACGTCGCCGCACGTGTCGCAATGGATGATCGGGATCGGGCAGCCCCAGTAGCGCTGGCGGCTGATGCCCCAGTCGCGGAGGCGGAACTGGGTGCGGGACTTGCCCAAGTCTTTCTTGAGCAGCGCGGCCTCGATGGCATCGAAAGCGCCGGCGAAATCAAGGCCGTCGAATTCGCCGGAGTTGATCAGCGTGCCATGTTCGTTATAAGCGTCCTGCCACGGTGTCGGGGTCTCGTCGCCAGCGCTGGTACGCACCACCGGGATGACCGGCAGGCTGTACTTGGTTGCGAACTCGAAATCACGCTCGTCGTGAGCGGGCACCGCCATGACTGCGCCGTCGCCGTAATGCATCAACACGTAGTTGGCGACCCACACCGGCAGCTTCTCGCCGGTCAGCGGGTGCTCGACGAACAGCGAGGTTGGCAGGCCTTTCTTTTCCTGGGTGGCGACGTCAGCTTCGGCGACGCTGCCACTTTTGCATTCGTGGATGAACGCCTGCAGCTCAGGGTTGTTCTGCGCGGCCAGTGTCGCGAGCGGATGTTCGGCGGCAACAGCGACATAGGTTGCGCCCATCAGCGTGTCAGGGCGGGTGGTGAAGACTTTCAGGGTGCCGGTTTCGCCGATGGACGCCTGGTCGTACGGGAACTGCACTTCCATGCCGCGGGACTTGCCGATCCAGTTGCGCTGCATGGTCTTGACCTGTTCAGGCCAGCCCGGCAGCTCGTCGAGACTCTCCAGAAGCTCATCCGCATAAGCGGTGATCTTGAAGTAGTACATCGGGATCTCGCGCTTTTCGATCACCGCGCCCGAACGCCAGCCGCGCCCATCGATCACTTGCTCGTTCGCCAGCACGGTCTGATCGACCGGGTCCCAGTTCACGGTGCCGTTCTTGCGGTAGATCACGCCTTTTTCGAACAGGCGAGTGAACAGCCATTGTTCCCAGCGGTAGTAATCGGGTTTGCAGGTGGTGACTTCGCGTGACCAGTCGATTGCCAGACCCAGGCTCTTGAGCTGGTTCTTCATGTAGGCGATGTTTTCGTAGGTCCACTTGGCGGGAGCAACGTTGTTTTTCATGGCGGCGTTTTCGGCCGGCATGCCGAACGCGTCCCAGCCCATGGGCTGCAACACGTTTTTGCCCTGCATGCGCTGATAGCGGGCGATGACGTCGCCAATTGTGTAGTTGCGCACGTGACCCATGTGTAGCTTGCCGCTGGGGTAAGGGAACATCGACAGGCAGTAGTACGTGTCCTTGCCTGGCTGTTCACTGACTTCAAAAGACTTTTGCTCGTCCCAGAAGGTCTGGGCGGCGGCTTCGATTTCGCGGGGCTGGTAGAGTTCGTGCATGGCTACTTTTGGCTGAAATGGGTGACCCTTGACCTCTTCTCGGCGTGGCCGGGTCAGGAAGTCTTCGCATGCCGGACGAGGCCGTCGGCGTTGCGATGCATCCATGCCCGGTTGGGCGGAAGTGGAATTACAGGAAGCGCCGTAGCATACATGAGGCTACCAAGCCGAGGGAAACCCTGATTGCGTGGCGCAGACCTGCCACATGCAGCATCCACCGTTGGTCGCTGCATCGCGCCGGTTTTTGTGGCACCGCTAAGCTCACTGACGGGGGTTAAGTGTTTACTTTCAGTGAGGTGAACGGATGGCAGAGCTGCGGCATGAAGTAGAGAACCCTGATGTGTATGACCGTTTGATTGATCGTCTGGGCCTGGCTCTGGATACGGCGAAAACAGCTGTGCGGCTTCGAAACGAATCCCCCGCCGAGCTTGAGTTGCGCGGGTTGAGTCACGCCGAGTTTGAGTTGATCGAGGCTTATCTGGGCAGAAGCGAAGTTGTCTTTAAAGAAGGCTCTGCGACTGCCACGAGGGAGGCTTTCAGTCCCTCGACGGAGCCTTCCGAGCCAATGCGAGGGCCACATCCAAAAGCCAATGTCATCTGGCTCAAGGATCAGCGCCGAGCCAAGGTGTCGGCTAAGTTGAGTCGCTACAGTTCCACCAAACATTTCAAGCGTTAACTTCTGCGGGGGCTGACCCCGGCCAATCGAGCATTGCTGCTTCGCGTCATTGCTTCTAGGCTTCGGGCATCTTTGGAGATGCCCGATGCCCTTTCGTTATTTCATCAAAAATCTGCTCCTTCCTCCGGGCATTTTCCTGCTCCTGTTAGTGCTCGCCTGGTGGTTGAGAAATCGCCGCCCGATGTTGGCGCGAGTGATGTTCGTGCTTGGTGTGGGCGGCATGACGGCGATGAGTCTGCCTATCGTGGTGGAGTGGACGGCGAGGGGAATTGAAAGCGTCCCGCCACTGCCGCAGAGCGAATGGGCTACGCTGGCGCAGCGCGCTGATGCCATTGTGATTCTAGGGTCGGGCCGCGAGCGCAATGACCCAAGCTGGGGTGCTGACATCCCGACCGGCGTTGCGCTGGAACGCATGCGCTATGCCGCGCGTTTATCGAAGGCGTCCGGCTTGCCGGTGCTCACCACCGGCGGCATGCATTATGGTGAGCCGCCGAGCGAGGCAGCGATTATGGCCGACTCGTTGCGCGACGACTTCGGCGTGAACGTCCGCTGGCAAGAAGGAGAAAGCCGCACGACTTGGGAAAACGCCAACATGACGGCGGCGATTTTACTCCCCCAGGGCATCAAGCGCGTGGTCGTGGTGACCCAGGCATGGCACATGCCGCGTTCAGTCTGGAGTTTCGAGAAAGCCGGTTTTAACGTGGTCGCAGCGCCGGTCGGATTCTTGAGCGTGGACAACGCTCGCCCATTCGGCGGCTGGATGCCCGAGGCAAAGGCGGTGTGGCAGAACGGCCAGTTGATCAACGAAGTGGCGGGGCTGGTCGGGTACAAGTTGTTTTACCGGTGACCTGACGGGCTGGTTCGCCTGTAGGCGCGCGTGGGTGTCCCGCGAGCCGACCCAGCGCTTTCCGAGATGGAACTGACACACCAGAATCTGTAGGAGCCGGCTGGCTGGCGAATGCGTCAGGCCAGGCGCTGCAACGGTGACTGGCCAATCTGGTTCGC
>NZ_JARVSX010000051.1:0-21100 GCF_030208975.1 Pseudomonas sp. ME-P-057 | reverse complement strand
ACGATCAACACGGCCAATTGCTCGGCGAAACGGTCTTCACCTGGGACGGCCTGCGTCTGCTGCACGAGCAGCGCAACAGCTTGGCCAGCCTGTATGTGTACGCCGACGGCAGCCACGAGCCCCTTGCCCGCATCGACGGAAGCGGCGCCCTGCAAAAAATTCGCTACTACCATAACGACCTTAACGGCCTGCCCGAACAACTGACCGAATCTGACGGCCATGTCGTGTGGCACGCGCGTTATCAGGTCTGGGGAAACACCGCCGAAGAGGTCCGCGAGCCGTACTTCATCGAGGAACAGAATCTCAGATTTCAAGGCCAATACCTTGATCGCGAGACCGGACTGCACTACAACACCTTCAGGTTTTATGACCCGGATGTGGGAAGGTTTACGACGCCGGACCCGATTGGGCTGGCGGGTGGGATTAATCTCTATCAGTACGCGCCGAATCCTATTGAATGGATCGATCCGCTGGGCTTGGCGGCTTGCGGCAAGAATGTAAACGCTCTACGTAATGGTCCCCAGAAAACAACAGTCAGCGTGAAATCCAAGGCCGAAGCCCACGAGTTGGTGACGGAAGCATTCCCAGGCGCCCAGAAGGTACGGGGTATTGGGCCACAGGATGCAACGGGAATCAGGAAAAAATACAAGATGGAGCAGTTCAAGAAGAAAGACGGCAAAGTCCGCTATAGAAAGGATTATCCAATAGACAAAGCTACCGGTCGTGTTTTCGGACATGACGATCCTAAAGGAACAGGACACGGCGAGTTCCCTCACATCAACATCAAGCGCGCAGATGGAACGATGGTTCGCATCGACATTACCGGCTGAGGACACCCCATGGAGCACTTGGTCAAAGCTCTGGAAGCAGGCAAACGGAGAGGGTATGACGAGGTCCGCCTGATCAACTCAATCAAGTATCTATTCCAATACGCAATAAAAAAAGAGAAGGGGGTCTACTCAACTTACTTTTTGATGATCGATGAATCTAAGTTCGATGTATTTGAGGACTACGCGGAAGAAGAGGTACTGACATTCCCGAAATTAGAAGACGCACTGCAATACTTGAACAAACAAGGCGCAGATATTCAAAAAATGAGAGCTATTAGAGGAGGTTTGCCCTTCTGACGTTGGTTCAGACATATGAAAACTACCAATTTAATGCTTTTATATGTCCAACTTCGTCTACCCGGACCTCCTGAGCGACGCTCTTTCCCACACGTCTATGATAGCTGACATCCTCGGCGGTGTACTTGAGGTTGCGGCTAACGTGACAATCACTGCCCTGGCGACGGCTGCCGTGGTGGCGGGAAGGCATTACGAAGGCGACCGGCACCGTCGGGGTATGTGTGTCAGGCGCGGTAGTGGGAGTGATAGTCGGCGTTGCGATGATCAAAACGGGCGCCGACAACGGGCTAAGTTCGTTGTGCGAGGACATTGGCAACAGCCTGTCTACTCGACTTAAGTAGTACAACAACGGAGCGGACGGTCATATTTTCTATGACATACCGAATTGAATGAAGAATAAATACCTTTTCAAAGGTTTGAACGAAAAAGAGCTTCCGGAAAACGCAGACGAAGCCGCCGTTTTTTTTGAAATGCGTAAGCTGAGCACTGAAGCAATACATGTAGAAACACTCGACAGCATTAAGGATGTCGAACATTGGCTCTCGGCTGAGTGGTACTACGTTGCCAATAACCTAGTCGCGCACAAAGGCAAAACGCTGATTTTCAAGGGCAGGGTTGTGCTTGCCGAACGATCAAACTTGGTGGTTTTTTTACACACTGCGATTGCCGATGAAGACCTGCGACCTCTCCTCATCTCTCCCTGCTTCAAAAAAGACGTCCGACAGGTGATATTCATCTCAGAGGATGAATGTCACCTGTATCTCGCTGATGCATTCTAGATTTTCGCATGTCAGCCTCTCAACGCAGCCCGCCTTGGAGACGCCCTGTCTCACACTTCGATGATGGCCGACATCCTCGGAGGTGTGCTTGAGGTTGCGGCTAAAGGGGCCATTACTGCGGTGGCGGTGGCGGTGGCGAGGATTGCTGTTGCGATCGGCGGGATCGGTGGGTGTATGCCGGGGGCGGTTGGTGGGGCTAATACGGCTTCGGGCGGATGATCAAAAAACGCAGTGCCCGGCACGGCACCCAACGGTTTGCCGACGATGCCGACAGCCGCCTCATCGAAGTGCGCAACCCGAACGGCCACGTCGTGCGCATGAACTACGACCCACTGGGCCGACGCATCGGCAAACGCGAACACGACCAACAAGGCCAATTGCTGGGCCGAACGGTTTTAACATGGGACGGCCTGCGCCTGCTGCAACAACAGCGCATCACCCTGAGCAGCCTGTACGTCTAGGCCGCCAGCCACCACGAACCCCCAGCCCGCATCGACGGTAGCCGCACCCTTCCCCACATCACGCTAATGCGGGCAAGGGGCAACTATCTTCACCACTGCTGTTAAACCGCCAGCAACCGCTCCCGCAGCTTGCCAATTTCGTCGCGCATCTGCGCCGCGGCTTCGAACTCCAGGTCGCGCGCCAACTGGTACATCTTCTCCTCCAGTTGACGGATGCGCTTGGTGATCTCGCTCGGCGAGCGCAGTTCGGCTTCGTACTTGGCGTTCTCCTCGGCGGCCTTGGCCATGCCCTTGCGCTTCTTGCTGCGCGAGCCAGGGACGGTCGCGCCTTCCATGATGTCGGCAACGTCCTTGATCACGCTTTTCGGCGTGATGCCATTGGCCAGGTTGAACGCGATCTGTTTCTCGCGGCGACGATCGGTCTCTTCAATCGCACGTTCCATGGAGCCGGTGATACGGTCGGCGTAGAGGATCGCGCGGCCGTTGAGGTTTCGCGCAGCACGGCCGATGGTCTGGATCAGCGAGCGCTCGGAGCGCAGAAAGCCTTCCTTGTCGGCATCAAGGATCGCCACCAGCGAGACTTCCGGCATGTCCAGGCCTTCGCGCAGCAGGTTGATCCCCACCAGCACATCAAAGGTGCCCAGGCGCAGGTCGCGGATGATCTCGACGCGTTCGACGGTGTCGATGTCCGAGTGCAGGTAACGCACGCGCACGCCGTGGTCGGCCAAGTAATCGGTCAAATCTTCGGACATGCGCTTGGTCAGCGTAGTCACCAGCACCCGTTCCTCGATCGCCACGCGCTTGTGGATTTCGGAAAGCAGGTCGTCCACCTGAGTCAACGCCGGGCGGATCTCGATCTGCGGATCGACCAGGCCTGTGGGCCGCACGACCTGCTCGACCACACGTCCAGCGTGCTCGGCCTCATAGGGGCCCGGCGTCGCCGATACGAAGATGGTCTGCGGGCTGACGTTTTCCCACTCGTCGAAACGCATCGGCCGGTTGTCCAGCGCCGACGGCAGGCGGAAGCCGTACTCCACCAGCGTTTCTTTACGCGAGCGGTCGCCCTTATACATGGCGCCGACCTGCGGCACGCTGACGTGGGATTCGTCGATCACCAACAGCGCGTCGGCGGGCAGGTAGTCGTACAGCGTCGGCGGCGGCGCCCCGGAAGGACGGCCCGACAGGTAGCGCGAGTAGTTTTCGATGCCGTTGCAGTAGCCCAGCTCCAGGATCATCTCCAGGTCGAAGCGGGTGCGTTGTTCCAGGCGTTGCGCTTCCACCAGCTTGTTGGCGCCACGCAGGTATTCGAGGCGCTCGTTGAGCTCGGCCTTGATGCCTTCCATCGCGTCGAGCAGGGTTTCGCGCGGCGTTACATAGTGGCTTTTCGGGTAGAACGTGAAGCGCGGAAGCTTGCGGATGACTTCACCGGTCAGCGGATCGAACGCCGAGAGGCTTTCCACTTCGTCGTCGAACAGCTCGATGCGGATGGCTTCGAGGTCCGATTCTGCCGGGAAGATATCAATCACATCGCCGCGCACCCGGAACGTTGCCCGGGCGAAATCCATGTCGTTGCGGGTGTATTGCAGATCGGCCAGGCGACGCAGCAGCGCGCGCTGGTCGAGTTTGTCGCCGCGATCGACGTGCAGCACCATGCGCAGATACGTTTCCGGGCTGCCCAGGCCGTAAATGCACGACACCGTGGTGACGATGATCGAGTCCTTGCGCTCCAGCAGCGCTTTGGTCGCCGACAGGCGCATCTGCTCGATGTGGTCGTTGATCGATGCATCCTTCTCGATGAAGGTGTCGGACGACGGCACGTAGGCTTCCGGCTGGTAGTAGTCGTAGTAGGAAACGAAGTACTCGACGGAGTTGTTGGGGAAGAAGGCCTTGAACTCGCCATACAGCTGGGCGGCCAGGGTCTTGTTCGGCGCCAGCACGAGGGTCGGGCGCTGCACTTGCTGGATCACGTTGGCGATGCTGAAGGTTTTGCCCGACCCGGTCACACCCAGCAGCGTCTGGTGCGACAGCCCGGCGTCGATGCCTTCGACCAACTGACGAATCGCCTCCGGTTGATCACCGGCCGGCTCAAAACGGGTAACGAGTTGAAACTCGGACATAACGTACCTCTGGACGGGCTGCTGTCGGACCAGACACGCGGGACAAGTCCTGCAGCAACGCAATTGAGCACGGACGACTGATCCCTTCACGGAAAAGACGTACATAAGAGAAAGTGATGGGACTACAAATGGAGTCGACCTCCCCGCCTTTCAAGCCGCCATGGCAGATTAGTCCGCGGCACAGGACTAACGGTCGAAAATTTTTCCCGAAAACCCTGAAAAACCACCCCCGGCCTGTCGCCCGCACCGGCGTGGGTCTCTATACTAGCTCCCCGTTTGTGCACCGCTCTAGTGCAACCGGCTGGAGCGACGCGACCCATTCACTCCTCACTCAGAGCCCCCGCACAATGAGCCTGTTCTCCGCTGTCGAAATGGCACCACGCGATCCTATCCTGGGCCTCAACGAAGCATTCAACGCCGATACCCGCACGACCAAGGTCAACCTGGGTGTGGGCGTTTACAGCAACGAAGAAGGGAAAATTCCGCTGCTGCGCGCCGTTGTCGAAGCGGAAGAGAATCGTGTTGCTCAACACGTGCCACGCGGTTACCTCCCGATCGACGGCATCGCCGCCTATGACAAGGCTGTGCAGACGCTGCTGTTCGGTGCCGAATCGCCGCTGCTGGCCTCGGGCCGGGTGATGACGGTGCAAGCGGTCGGCGGCACGGGTGCTCTGAAAATCGGCGCTGACTTCCTCAAGCAATTGTCCCCCGACGCCGTGGTGGCGATCAGCGACCCGAGCTGGGAAAACCACCGGGCGCTGTTCGAGACCGCTGGCTTCCCGGTGCAGAACTATCGCTACTACGACGCCGCCACCCATGACGTGAACCGCGCCGGCATGCTCGAAGACCTGCAGAACCTGCCGTCGGGCTCGATCGTCGTGCTGCACGCCTGCTGCCATAACCCGACCGGTGTCGACCTGACACTGGAAGACTGGAAAAAGGTGCTTGAGGTGCTCAAGGCCAAGGGGCATGTGCCGTTTCTGGACATGGCCTATCAGGGCTTCGGTGATGGCATCGAGGAAGACGCGGCGGCGGTTCGGTTGTTTGCCGACAGCGGCCTGACTTTCTTCGCTTCGAGCTCATTTTCGAAGTCTTTTTCGCTGTACGGCGAGCGGGTCGGCGCGTTGTCGATCGTGACCGATTCGAAAGAGGAAACGGCTCGCGTTTTGTCTCAGGTCAAGCGTGTGATCCGCACGAACTATTCCAACCCGCCGACCCACGGAGCGACTATCGTTGCGACGGTGTTGAACAGCCCTGAGTTGCGTGGCAAGTGGGAGGAGGAGCTGGGCGAGATGCGTCAGCGGATTCGTGCGATGCGTGAGGAGATGACGCAGCGTCTGGCGAATAACGCGGCGGGGCAGGATTTCAGTTTTGTGGCGCGCCAGCGGGGGATGTTTTCGTATTCGGGTCTGACGACGCCGCAGGTTCATCGCTTGCGCAATGAGTTCGGGATTTATGCGTTGGATACGGGGCGGATTTGTGTGGCGGCGTTGAACAAGGGGAATATCGAGGCTGTTACTGCAGCGATTCTCGCCGTTATCTGACAGCAGCGCTGGGGCTTGGAGATCAAGATCAAGAGCGTCTGCCTGGGGGCAGACTGCTTCGCCTTCGGCGAGTTACTTGATAAAGCCCCAAGTAACCAAGGGCTCTTGCTCCTGGTTTGGCCCCTCCTTCGTCGGGTTCCCTCACTCCGACGACACTCCGTGGGCCCGCGCCGAACGGACATCCATGTCCTGACGGCGCTCTCGCCGCATCCATGCGGCTCGACCCACTCCGCGTCGTCTGCGTTCGGCCTGCACCAAAGTCGCGATGGGTGTCGGCTGAACTTCCTGCGTACGAAGATCAAAACCGGATCACAAGCGGATCAAAAGCTTCCCCGCTAAAGCCGGTCCCACTAGGAAACCGCGCACACCTGTGCGACTGGCTTTCCCGGCTAAAGCCGGTCCCACTAACGAACCGCGCACTCCTGTGGGACTGGCTTTAGCCGGGAAGCTTTTGTGTGCCCCTACCTTTTGATCGTTCCCACGCTCCGCGTGGTAATGCAGTGCCAGACGCTTCGCGTCACTCGCCTGGGCAACCCGATGACGCTGACCGGCGCTGACAATAACAGTCTGTCAGACGATGCCAATCAGCACTTTGATCGAACCCTTGCCCGCCGTTGCCCTCGAATCGTTAAGTCCCCAGAACGGGATATGACAGAAGAGGTGCATATGGTTACCCAGAACAATGATCCATCCCTCAATCGCAATGACCCGGCGATCAATCCCGAGACTCCGGACAGCAGCCTGGCGCAGAACGATGCGTTGAAACAGCAGCAAAGCGGGTCGCAGGGCCAGGCGCCTGATGCAACGCAGACGCAGGAAAACAACGGTGCTGCGGAGGGTGAGAAGAACAGCTTTACTCCTGATTTCGAGCCCCATGAGCATGAGTCACCGGACACGACCAAAGCGGCGCGGCAAACCGGTGAGGTCGACAAGGACATTGATACGGCTGACAGTTAAGGCTTGCTACTGAATTCCGGTTACGGATTTATTGTCTAGCCCATCCGTAGGAGCCGGCTTGCTGGCGAACGTGTCGAATCAGTCAGGAAAAAGGCGACCGACACATGGCATTCGCCAGCAAGCCGGCTCCTACAGTGGGGTGCCGGCGTTGTCATTCCAGCAGTTTCACACCGTGTGCCGGCGCAATCCGCTTTCCGCTCAGCTTGCGCATTTTTGAATTGCGTAGCCTGCTAACAGCACGGCAAGATCTCAATTGCACCTGCGCCCGCAGGCCTGCCTGAAGTTCACCCCAAGAGCGTTGTCGATAATGGTCCAGCCCGTCATTGAGGATTCTCCCCGCGTCGGTAACAAACTGACGCCCCGTGAATTTCGCGGCATGGCCGCAATTTTGATCTCCATTGCCCTGGCGACTCTCGACACGGCCATCGCCAATACCGCCCTCCCCGCCATTGCCGCCGATTTACACGCGTCACCCGCAGCCTCGGTTTGGATCATCAATGCCTACCAGCTTGCAGCGGTGGCGACCCTATTGCCGTTTGCCGCGCTGGGCGGTGTGCTCGGCCATCGCCGGGTGTACCTGGGCGGGTTGATTCTGTTCGTGGTGTCCTCGGCGCTGTGCGCGCTTGCCTGGTCGTTGCCCTCGCTGATCATCGCCCGCGTGCTGCAAGGCGTAGGCGCCAGCGCGATCATGAGTGTCAACGCGGCGCTGATCGGTTCGATCTTTCCCCATGAGCGGCTGGGTCGGGGGTTAGGCATGAATGCGCTGGTGGTCGGTACGTCGTTTTCCATCGGCCCAACCGTTGCCTCGCTGGTGCTGTCAGTGGCGAGCTGGCCATGGCTGTTCGCGATCAACCTGCCCATCGGCCTGTTCGCACTGGCGTTTGCCTGGAACTCCCTGCCTGTCACCCGGCTTGGCTCCCTGCCCTTCGACCGTCTGACGGCAATGCTCAACGTGATCACTTTCGGCGCGCTGATTTTCGCCTTGAGTCAGGCGGCTCAGCTGGGTTCGATGAGCAGTGTGATGATCGCGCTGGCGATCTTTCTCGTGGGCGGCGCGCTGATGCTCAAGCGTGAAGCCGGGCACCCTGCGCCGATGTTTCCGCTGGACCTGCTAAGGCGTCCGATGTTCGCACTGTCGGCCCTGACCGCTTTCTGCTCCTTCGCCACACAAGGGTTGGCCTTTGTCTCGCTGCCGTTCTTCTTCGAGACCACGCTGGGTCGCGACCCGGTGCAGACCGGGTTTTTGATGACGCCCTGGTCGGTGGTGGTGGCGATGATCGCGCCGGTCGCCGGGCGGATGTCCGACCGGTATCCGCCAGGGTTGCTGGGCGGTATCGGGCTGGCCATGTTGTGCCTGGGCATGCTGTCGCTGGCGAGCATGCCGGCCGACGCCAGCGTGGTCTCGATCACCGCGCGAATGGTGCTGTGCGGCATTGGCTTCGGCTTCTTTCAGGCGCCGAACCAGAAAGCGCTGATGACCAGCGCCCCCAAGGAGCGCTCCAGCGGGGCCAGCGGCACGATTGCCACGGCACGCTTGATCGGTCAGGCGACTGGGGCCGCTCTGGTGGCGCTGAGCTTCGGCATTTCCAGCAGCCACGGGCCGGTGCTGGCGTTAAGCATCGGTGCCGGCTTTGCGGCCGTGGGCAGTGTGGCGAGTGGATTGCGACTGGTGACCAAAAACACGGCCAATCCCAAGCCATAGGTCAAGCCATGCTGTTGTGCATGCTACCGGGGCAGGATCAGGCAAGCATCACGTAGGACTGGGCCATCGCATTGCCACGCAAGGTTTCTAAGATGGAGGTCTTCTATCAACGGCTTCGGCCTCGTGAGGATATGCGCAATGAGCAAAACCAAAACTCTTTTCATCACCGGTGTCAGCAGCGGCTTCGGGCAGGCGCTGGCGCAACAGGCGTTGGCAGCGGGTCATGTAGTGATCGGAACCCTGCGCAACTCCCAAGCCGTGCAGGCATTTGAAGCACAGGCAGCGGGTCGCGCCCACGGCGTGCTGTTGGACGTGACCGATTTCGACGCCATCGACCGGGTGGTGGCCGAGACTGATAAAGCGTTTGGGCCCATCGACGTGCTGGTGAATAACGCTGGCTACGGCCATGAAGGCATTCTTGAAGAGTCACCGCTGGAAGAGTTGCGCCGCCAGTTCGACGTCAACGTGTTTGGCGCAGTCGCAATCATGAAAGCCTTCGTGCCGTTGTTTCGCGAGCGGCGCAGCGGGCACATTCTCAACGTCACGTCGATGGGCGGGTTCATGACGCTGCCGGGGATTTCCTACTACCACGGCAGCAAGTTCGCACTGGAGGGCATCTCCGAGTCGCTGGGCAAGGAGCTCAAACCGTTCAACGTGTTCGTCACTGCGGTGGCGCCGGGGTCGTTCCGCACCGACTGGGCCGGACGCTCGATGCAACGTTCGCCACGGCAGATCGCCGACTACGACGCCAGCTTCGACCCGGTGCGCCAGGCGCGTGCTGAACGCAGCGGTAAGCAGCCCGGCGATCCGGTCAAGGCGGCAGAAGCCATGCTCAAGCTGATCGACAGCAAAAACCCGCCCGCGCATTTGTTGCTGGGCAGTGATGCGCTGAAGATGGTTCGGGAGAAGCTGGCACAACTCGAAGCCGAGTTTGCGGAGTGGGAAGAGGTGTCGCGGTCGACGGATGGATAAAGTCCGCGGCCGCGCACAACTGTAGGAGCGCGCTTGCCCGCGAATGCAATCTGCCTGTGACCTTTGCATCGTTTGATACACCGCCTTCGCGGGCAAGCGCGCTCCTACAGGTACTGCGTTAACGGGAATATCTGCGCAGGCCGTCTCGCAACGCTACACCCCACCCCGACTGAATATGCGGATGACCTCGTCCAGGTGCGCGGCCATCGCATTGCGGGCAGCCTCAACGTCACGGTTTTGCAGGGCGTCGAGGATCAGGCGGTGTTCGTGCTCCGAACGGAATGGCATGTCGTCAGAGGTGTAGTGGGCCTGCAACCGCTGGAACATGCTGCCGTACTGGTGACCGAGCAGGTGCTTGATCATCAGTGCGTAGGCCGGATTGCCCGAGGCCTGGGCGATGCGGATATGGAACAGCCGGTCGCCGGGGTGGGTATGCGAATGCGCGCGGTTGTCACGGGTATTGCGCTCGAAGGCCTCGCGGATCGCGTCGAGGTCCTCGTCACTGGCGTTCTGCGCCGCCAGCGCGGCAGCTTCCGGCTCGATCAGACGGCGCGCCTGAAGTAACGCGAAGGGCGGAATTTCCGCGCTGAAATCCACCTCGATGCCCAACTCCGGATCGACTTCCTTCCACTGATCCCGGGTGACCTGCATCATCACCGGCTCATCGGTCAGCGCCCTCCCCGGCGGCTCGCACACCAGCACGCCGTTGCCCACGCGGACGTCCACCAGCCCGATCACTTCCAGCGCAATCATCGCCTCACGCACCGACGCCCGGCTCACGCCCAACATTTTGGCCAGCTCACGTTCGGCCGGCAGGCGGCTGCCCGGAGGAAATTCGCCGCTGTCGATGAGCGCGCGAAGCTGGTCGGCGATCTGGCGATAAAGTCGCTGGTTATCAATAACTTGGATTGGCATCGGCGGTCGGCTCGGCGTTTTTCAACGCAGTGGAACAGGCAGAACATCAAAAATTGACCTTGTTGCGGTCCGCATCTGGTGCTAAAAACAGGACCAATGGCCTGACCATTGGAGCGCTGCACCGAGCGGAGCATAGCAAACCCGAAAGGGCTGCGTGCAGTCCGTATCGGCGGACGAAGCGACGCGATGGCCGGCCGGCAGACCCCACAAGACGGGTCGTCTCAACAATAACAACAAGGGATCACCATGGACCTCACCGGTAAGCGAGTGCTCATCACTGCCGCCGCCCAAGGCATCGGTCAAGCCAGCGTCGAGGCATTTCTGAATGCTGGCGCGGAGGTCTTCGCCGTCGACATCAACGGCGCGGCACTGGACCACCTGCAAGGCGTACACAAACGTGTGCTGGACGTCACCGACCACGCCGCCATCGAGCGTCTGGCCGCCGAAGTGGGCGCGCTGGACGTGCTGTTCAACTGCGCAGGCGTGGTGCACAGCGGCAATATCCTCGAATGTTCCGAAGAGGACTGGCGCTTCGCCTTCGACCTCAACGTCACCGCCATGTACAAAATGATCCGCGCCTTCCTGCAGGCGATGCTGGCCAACGGTGGCGGTTCGATTATCAACATGTCGTCGGTCGCTTCGGCCATCAAAGGCGTGCCCAATCGCTTCGCCTATTGCGCGAGCAAGGCCGCAGTCATCGGGATTACCCGCTCGGTGGCCGCCGATTTCGTCGGGCAGAACATCCGTTGCAACTGCATCTGCCCCGGCACCGTGGAATCGCCGTCGCTGCGCCAACGTGTCGCCGATCAGGCCGCCCGAGAGGGGCGTGATGAAGCCGAGGTGTACGCGGCGTTCGAAGCACGCCAGCCCATCGGCCGCCTGGGCACGCCTCAGGAAATTGCTCAACTGGCGCTGTACCTTGGCTCGCCAGCCAGCAGCTTTACCACCGGCACGGCGCAAATCATCGACGGCGGCTGGAGCAACTGAGCCTGCCCGCCCATCCCTTTCGTACCCACTCAAACCCGACTTCACGTCTAGAGGACACCCCATGAAACTGTTGCGTTACGGCGAACCCGGTCAAGAACGTCCTGCCCTGCTGGACAGCAACGGCGGCATTCGCGACCTGTCCGACCTGATCGGCGATTTGTCCGGTACAGCCCTGAGCCCGGAGAGCATCGCCCATTTGCAGTCGCTTGACCCCAACACCTTGCCGCTGGTTGAGGGCACGCCGCGCATCGGCCCTTGTGTGGGCAAGATCGGCAAGTTCATCTGCATCGGCTTGAACTATGCCGACCACGCGGCGGAAACCGGCGCCGACATTCCCAAAGAGCCGATCATTTTCAACAAGTGGACCAGCGCCATTGTCGGGCCGAACGACAACGTGGAGATCCCGCGCAATTCGAAGAAGACCGACTGGGAAGTCGAGCTGGGTGTGGTCATCGGCAAGGGTGGACGCTACATCGACGAAGCCGACGCCCTGGAGCACGTGGCCGGCTACTGCGTGATCAACGACGTGTCGGAGCGCGAGTTTCAGATCGAGCGCGGCGGCACCTGGGACAAGGGCAAAGGCTGTGACACCTTCGGCCCGATCGGCCCCTGGCTGGTGACCCGCGACGAAATCGCCGACCCGCACCAGCTCAACCTGTGGCTGGAAGTGGATGGCAAGCGTTACCAGAACGGCAACACACGCACGATGATTTTCCAGATCCCGAAACTGGTGAGCTACCTGAGTCAGTTCATGAGCCTGCAACCGGGCGACGTGATCTCCACCGGAACCCCGCCAGGCGTGGGCCTGGGTATCAAACCGGAACCGGTGTTCCTGCGGGCCGGACAGCGCATGCGGCTGGGCATCGAAGGGCTGGGTGAGCAGGAGCAGTTGACGGTCGACGCCTGAGGCAGCTGGCGTAACCGGACAGCTGTCGACGCATTACCTGTGGGAGTGAGCTTGCTCGCGAAAAGGCCGGTAAATCCGCTGCTCTCTGCTGACAGGGATACCGCCTTCGCGAGCAAGCTCACTCCCACAGAGATCTCCATCCGCTTAAGACCGGAGGGTGTCGACGCATGATTTGTGGGAGTGAGCTTGCTCGCGAAAAGGCCGGTAAATCCGCTGAATCTCTGCGGACAGGAATACCGCCTTCGCGAGCAAGCTCACTCCTGCAGATATTCACCCGCTTGAGATCATGTGGTGCGAAGAAGACAGGTTTTTCACTAATTCCAGGTAAGCCGCGCTGCCCATAACAATGCCAAAGGGACTCGCCATGACCACTATCACCGCTGTACGCGTCGAAGACATTCGTTTCCCCACCTCGCAGTTCCTCGACGGTTCGGACGCCATGAACCCGGACCCCGATTATTCAGCGGCTTACGTCATTCTCGAAACCGATCACCCTACCCTTCAGGGCCACGGCCTGACGTTCACCATTGGCCGCGGCAACGAGATCTGCTGCGCGGCCATCAACGCGTTGGCCGGGATCATGGTCGGTCTGAAGCTGGAGTGGATCGCCGAAGACATGGGACGCTTCTGGCGTCACGTCACCAGCGACAGCCAGCTGCGCTGGATCGGCCCGGACAAGGGGGCCATTCACTTGGCCACCGGTGCAGTGGTCAATGCCGCGTGGGACCTTTGGGCCAAGTCAGAGGGCAAACCGGTGTGGCAACTGGTGGCCGAGATGACCCCGGAGCAGCTGGTGCGCTGCATCGACTTTCGTTACATCACCGACTGCATCACGCCGGACGAGGCCCTGACGCTGCTGACCGAGCGCGCCGAGGGCAAGGCGCAGCGGCTGCAGGCGCTGCTGGCGGACGGTTACCCCTGCTACACCACGTCGGCCGGATGGCTGGGTTACCCGGACGACAAACTGCGGCGCCTGTGTCAGGAGGCGGTAGACGGTGGTTTTTCCCATATCAAACTGAAGGTCGGCCGCGACCTGCAGGACGATATCCGCCGCGTGCGCATCGCCCGCGAGGTGCTGGGTCCGGACCGTCATCTGATGATCGATGCCAATCAGGTCTGGGAGGTCAACGAGGCCATTGACTGGGTCCGCGAACTGGCCTTCGCCGCGCCGTGGTTCATCGAAGAACCGACCAGCCCGGACGACGTCGAGGGCCACCGCGCCATTCGTTTCGGGGTCCGGCCGGTGAAGGTGGCCACGGGCGAAATGTGCCAGAACCGCATCGTTTTCAAGCAGTTGATCATGCGCGAGGCGATTGACGTGGTGCAGATCGATGCCTGCCGCCTGGGCGGGGTCAACGAGGTGCTGGCAGTGATGCTCATGGCCGCCAAATATCAGCTGCCGGTGTGCCCCCACGCTGGCGGCGTCGGGCTGTGCGAGTACGTGCAGCACCTGTCGATGATCGATTTTCTGTGCATCGCGGGCACCCATGAGGGCCGCGTAGTGGAGTTTGTCGATCACCTGCACGAGCACTTCGTCGACCCGTGCGTGATCCGCGACGCGGCGTATATGCCGCCCACCGCGCCGGGTTTTTCGATCGAGATGAAGGCCGCTTCGCGGGCGCGGTATGCATACAAAGGCTGAGCACATCGCCGGACCCTTGTAGGAGCGCGCTTGCCCGCGAATGCGTCCGACCAGACGCTGCTGAGTCGCCTGGCACATCGGGTTCGCCAGCAAGCCGGCTCCTACAAATTCGCGCCTCTGCGGAACTTGCGTCAGGCATGAAACGGACGGAGTACAACAACAATGTCGTCCCGACACTCAAGCGTTCCGGCATCCCCCTTGCGGGTGGATGCTCACCAGCATTTCTGGACCTACACGCCACAGGACTACCCGTGGATTGACGAGCGCCATGCGCCGTTGCAACGGGATTTCCTGCCGGATGATTTGAAGCCATTGCTGGACCATCACGGCGTCGACGGCTGCATTGCCGTGCAGGCGCGGCAGAGCCTTGACGAGACGGACGCACTGCTCGCCCATGCCACCACCCACCCGTGGATTCTCGGCGTGGTGGGCTGGGTTGATTTGCGCGCTGATGACCTTGACGCGCAGCTGGACCGCTGGGCAAACGCGCCGAAACTGGCGGGGTTTCGTCATCTTGTTCAGGACGAGCCCGCGCCCTCGCTGTTCCTACAGGACCCGGCGTTCGCCTGTGGCATGCACTACCTGCAACGCCACGGCCTGGCGTACGACGTACTGGTTAAAGACAAAGACCTGCACGCCGCCACTGACTTCTGCCGACGTCACGATCAGCATCACCTGATCCTCGATCACCTCGGCAAGCCCGACCTGTCGCTGGAAGACCCCATCGCCTGGGCTGACCGTCTCGCCCCGCTGGCCGCCCTGCCCCATGTTGCCTGCAAGCTGAGCGGCCTGATCACCGAAGCAGACTGGCAACACTGGCGGGCGGTGGAACTGCTGCCCTATTTCTACCTGGCCCTCGAGCTGTTCGGTCCGGACCGGCTGATGTTCGGCTCCGACTGGCCGGTTTGCCAGCTGGCCGGCAGTTACGGCCAGGTCCACCACCTCTTCGACACCGCCATCAGCAGCCTCTCCACCGCTGAGCAAGACGCGCTGCGCGGCGGCACCGCCCTTCGCCTTTACGGCCTTCAAGGAAACTGCCCATGAATCTGCACCTGCAAGACAAAGTGTTCATCGTGACCGGCGGCGGCTCGGGGATCGGCGCGGCCATCTCGCTGGGGCTGGCGGAGGAAGGCGCCATACCGGTGATCTTCGCCAACCAGCCGCTGCCTGCCGAGCTGGCTGCCGAACTGGACCGACGCCAGCCGCAGACGCTGTTCGTGCAGGTCGAGCTGCGCGACGAGGTCGCTTGCATGGCGGCGGTGAGCCAGGTGCTCGAACGCTTCGGGCGCCTCGACGGGCTGGTCAATAACGCCGGGGTCAATGACAACGTCGGGCTGGAGGCCGGCCGTAGCGCGTTTGTCGAATCGCTGGAGAAGAACCTTATTCATTACTACGTCATGGCGCATGTGTGCGTCGATGCGCTGAAAGCCAGCAAAGGCGCCATCGTCAACATCGGCTCGAAAACCGCCCTCACCGGCCAGGGCGGCACCAGCGGCTACACCGCATCCAAAGGAGGGCAACTGTCGCTGACCCGGGAGTGGGCCGCTTCGTTGCTGGCCGACGGCGTGCGCGTCAACGCGGTAATCCCGGCCGAGGTCATGACGCCGCTGTACGAACGCTGGATTTCCAGCTTTGAAGACCCACAGGCCAAGCTGGCAAAGATTGTCGAGAAGATCCCGCTCGGCCAGCGCATGACCACGCCGACGGAAATCGCCGACAGCGTGCTGTTTCTGCTCTCCTCGCGCGCTTCACACACCACCGGGCAATGGTTGGTGGTGGACGGCGGCTATACGCATCTTGACCGGGCACTGACATGAGCAGCGATACGCGCAGTGACCTGCCCAATGATATCCGCGGACAACGTCTGTGCATGGCCCTGGACCTGGCCGATGACCCGGCGCTGATCGCCGAATACGAGCGGGTGCACCGGCGCATCTGGCCGGAAATCGCCGAGCACTTGCGCCGTCAGGGCGTGCTCGACATGCAGATCTGGCGACTGGGCACGCGGCTTTTCATGGTCATGGACACCACCGCGGCGTTCAGCTCTGAAGGAATGGATCAGGCATCGGCGGCCCACCCCAAGGTGCAGGAATGGGAGGCGTTGATGTGGCGGTTTCAGAAGCCGACGCCGTGGACCGAGCCCGGGAATAAATGGCAGCCCATGGCCCAGATTTTCAGCCTGGCAGATCAGCCGCCTTGAAGCACTTCAATGACAGGAGTGGGATTGCTCGCGATGGTGCCGGCACATTCAACCCTCACTGGCGGCTGACATACCGCAATCTCGGGCAAGCGCGCTCCTGCAGGTTCGCGGAGTGATGCAACCCCGGCGTTAACCGAACATCCGCTTCATCACGCTGCACGCTTTAACAACAACAATAAGGAGAGCGTTATGTTGACCAAAGACACCAAGATCCACACCCCGGTCTATCGCCACGCCGCGCCGTCGGTACGGGTGGCGTTGATGCTGGTGACCAGTCTGTTCTTTCTATGGGGCCTGTCGTATGGCCTGCTCGACGTGTTGAACAAGCATTTTCAGGAAACCCTGCACGTCAGCAGGGCACAGTCCGGGCTGCTGCAGGCCGCCTACTTCGGCGCGTATTTCATCATCGCCTTGCCCGCTGGCCTGCTGATGGACCGCTTCGGCTATAAGGCCGGCATCCTGCTGGGGCTGTGCCTGTATGCCGCCGGCGCGTTGCTGTTCATGCCTGCCGCCAACGCGGCGAGCTTCCCGTTTTTTCTGTTTGCGCTGTTCGTGATTGCGCTGGGCCTGGGTTGTCTCGAGACCGCCGCCAACCCTTACGCCACCGTGCTGGGTGACCCAAAGGGCGCGGAGCGACGACTGAACCTGGCGCAATCGTTCAACGGCCTGGGGCAGTTCGTCGGGCCACTGCTCGGCGGCGCATTGTTCTTCGGCGGCAGCAATGCCGGCAGCGACAACAGTTCGCTGCAGACCACCTACGTGGTCATCGCCGTGATTGTGCTGCTGGTCGCCGCGCTGTTTGCCCGCACGCCGATGCCCGACCTGCGCGAGCAGGAGTCGAGCCTCCAGCGCAGTGACAGCAAGACGCTCTGGCAGCACCGCGAGTTCGTCGGCGGCGTGGTCACACAGTTCTTCTACGTCGCGGCGCAGGTGGGCGTGGGCGCGTTCTTTATCAACTACGTCACCGAACACTGGGCCAGCATGACCAGCCAGACCGCCGCTTACCTATTGTCGGTGGCGATGATTTGCTTCATGTGTGGACGGTTTTTCAGCACTTGGTTGATGGGCCGCATCCCGGCGCAGCGGCTGCTGATGGTCTATGCGTGGATCAACGTCGCGCTGTGTGCAGTGGTGGTCAGCGGCGTGGAAAGCGTGTCGGTGGTGGCGCTGGTCGCGGTGTTCTTCTTCATGTCGATCATGTTCCCGACGATCTTCGCCATGGGCGTGAAAAACCTCGGCCCGCACACCAAACGCGGCAGCTCTTTTCTGATCATGGCCATCGTGGGCGGCGCGCTGATGCCCTATTTCATGGGACTGGTGGCGGATCACTTCTCCACAGCGCTGGCGTACCTGCTGCCGCTGGGGTGTTTTGTGGTGGTGGCGTTTTATGGACGCAGCGGTTTGACCGGGCGTGAGGCGTGATTGTGGGACCGGCTTTAGCCGGGAAGAGGCCAGTGGCATTACTCTCATTCTTGCGGCGTGACGACTGGCGCTTTCCCGGCTGAAGCCGGTCCCGCAAATCGGGGTTTTAGCCAGTGCCAGTCGGTGTGCGCGTTATCCCCTGTGGGACCGGCTTTAGCCGGGAAGAGGCCAGTGGCATCACCCTTACTTTTGCGACGCGACGACTGGCGCCTTCCCGGCTAAAGCCGGTCCCACAAATCGGGGTTTTAGCCAGTGCCAGTCGGTGTGCGCGTTATCCCCTGTGGGACCGGCTTTAGCCGGGAAGAGGCCAGTGGCATCACGCTCTTTTGCGGCGTGAAGACTGACACTTTCCCGGCTGAAGCCGGTCCCATAATGTGTACGCGGTCAGTCAGGACAGCGGGCAGTTGCTGCAGTAGTCGAGGCCATCGACCCGGTAGCGGATGCAGCATACTCGGCGTTGGCGCTTCAGTTCGCTTTGCCCGTCTACCTTCAAATAAAGCACCGGTTGGTAAAGCGGATTGCGGCGGCCGTCCGGCACATGTCGGGCGTTGAGCAACTGGTGGCCGTGACTGAGATCGGCATGGGGCATCGCGTTTGCCAGCACGCCCAACAGCCATTCGAAGTAGTTGCCGGCGTTGCTCCACAGCACTTTCGGCGACAGGCGCACGTGGCGGGCCAATGCTTCGATGAACGGCCTGAGGTGATGATTGAGCAGCCCGTCGAAGCGCTCGAAAGGGTTCACCGGAGCTGGCGCCCAGCGCTGCCCCGAATGAGGTAATTTGAAGGCGGCAGGCAGACCGCTTTCGTCAAGGATCAGTTGCAGGCGATCAAGTTGCAGCGGCAGACGATGGTCGAGGATCAATGACGCAGCCACCACCGGCGGGATCAGTTTGATGAAGTAGTACTTGCTCCAGATCGACGCCAGCCCGCGCGGGTCGCTGTCGGGGTAGGCAGCGCCGAACCCCGTCAGGACATCGTTCAGGTAATGGCCGGTGAGGAACGTGAGAATAGGCACGCCCTCACGGGGATCGTCGGGCAGCACCAGAACATCGCGGTAGTGCTCGAAGTCACCGATGAACAGCGGCGCCAGCGCAGGTATCACGCCGAGACTCGCTGTGCTGGTGCGATCAGCCGCATGGCTTCAATGAGACTGCTGCCGTGCCAGTACCCACAACCCCTGCTCCAGCGCCGGAAACAGGCTGTTGTTGAAGTTGTTCCAGCGCAATTCAAGGATGGTGTCGTCCGGCGCGATGGGGGTGTCGAGCACGTCAAAGACCACCTCCCCCGAATCGATCCCGTTGTCGACGTAATGGAACGACGCACCGGTCATGTCCACCACCGGGATGTCGATCATCTCCAGCGTTGACCAGTTGACCACTTTCTTGCCGCGAGCCCCGTACAGCGCGTCCAGAGTGGCGTAGGCGCCGCGCCGTTCGTATGGCGATTCCAGCCGTGTGATACCAGGGTGCACGTTGAAAATCCGTCGATGGAAATCAGCGCCTTCGCGCACCAGTTCGTCGAGGATCACCAGCAGTCCGTCCAGCACCACCACATCGGCTTTCAAGGCGTGTAGCCGCTCGCCCAGCCGGCGCTCAAAATCGGCTTTGCCCGCCGGCCGCGCGCTGTCGCCCAAAGGCAGGGCGCGATAGCTCGACGGCACATTTTCCAGCAAATCGTCCACCTTGCGTCCCTGCACTGTCAGGCCCGCCGGATAGAACCAGTGCGCGCCCTGCCCCGGCGCAAAACCGTAGTCCTTGATGCTCTCCCGGTCGCGGGCGGACTCGGGGTTTTCGTCGTAGATGATTGCTTCCAGCGAGTAGTGGTCGCCCAGCGCCGTGGTGTTGAGCGCGTTGACCAGATACTCCAGCGGCGAAGTCATGTAGCGCTGCTCGCCGTGGTAATCGACGTATTGACCGGCCTTGTCGGCGGCTGCGTTACGCAACGACCAGATATAAACAAGCTTGGTTTTGGGCATGGATGTCGGACTCAAGTGAGCGTGTGCAAGGTGTGGCCGCTGACGCCTTCGGCCATCGCGACCACCACTTTGCGTTCGCCTGTGAAGGGCTTGCGCGAGTGCGCGGTGAGCATGTTGTCGAGCATCAGCACGTCCCCGGTCTGCCAGGGAAAGACCACCTCGCACTCAGCGAGCACGCCGCGAATTTCCGCCAGCGCATCGGCTTCCAGCGGGCTGCCGTCGCCGTAATAGACGTTACGTGGCAAGCCTTCTTCGCCGACGGTGTCGAGGAGGATTTCCTGCATTTCCTCGTCCAGATTCGATAGGTGAAACAGGTGCGCCTGGTTGAACCAGACCCAGTCTTTGGTACGTGGGTGTTGCGCCACGCCCTGCACCAACTGACGGGTGCGCAGGTCGCCTTCTTCGTTCCAGTCGCACTGGATGCCACGGGTGCGGCAGTACGCTTCGACGTCGCTGTGACGGTCGGTGTTGAACACCTGTTGCCAGGTCAGGTCAAGGCCGTTGCCGTAGTTGCGCACGTACATCAGGCGCTTTTCTTCAAAGCGTTTGCGCAGCGCCGGACTGATGCGCTGGTACACGCGACGGCTGTCGGCAATCGGCGTCTCGCCTCCGCTGACAGCGGCTTTGGCGCAGCAGAAGAAGATGCGCATGGGCCATTCGGTGGTGTAGGCCTGTTCGTTGTGCAGCGGGATCGAGCGATGCGCCGGGTATTCGGTGGAGGTGTAGACACCTTTGCCATCGACCTGGCTGCGCGGGGTGGAGCCGAATTCATAGTTGAGCAGCGGGTGGCCAAAGGAGGCGGCGAAGCGCTGAAATCCTTCGACGCCTTCGCTGCTGAACCCGCTGAAGAGGATGGCGCCGTCGCGCTCCAGCGACTGGTCGACGATGTTGCGCAGGGCGTCGAATTCGGCGGCCAGACTGACCCCGGGCTGGGCGGGCTGGATGCGCAGGGGGAAGCCGGCTTCAAGGCGCAGGCGGTCGGGCGCAAGCATGCGCATGTTCATGGGTTGTACGCTCCCTGGGGATGGTGGAGGGTTCAGGCCATGGCCTTGCGCAGGCTGAGGGGGCGCATGTCGGTCCAGACGGTTTCGATGTGGTTGAGGCAGGTTTGTTTGTCGCCTTCGACGCCGGTGCTTTTCCAGCCTTCGGGGATGGCTTTGTAGTCGGGCCAGATGGAGTACTGTTCTTCGTGGTTGATGACGACCAGGAAGCGTGTGTTTTCGCTGTCGAAGCTCATGGTTAAACCCTCGTGGTGTGGATGGACGCAGGTGAGTGCGCCCTTACCTGAAAGACGAATGAGGGGGCCAAGTGGTTAGTTTTTTTTGTGAAAACATTTTGAAGATCAAGATCAAGGGCGTCTGCCTGGGGGCAGACTGTTTCGCCTTCGGCGAGT
>NZ_JARVSX010000019.1:0-22033 GCF_030208975.1 Pseudomonas sp. ME-P-057 | reverse complement strand
CAGCTTGCAGCTTGCAGCTTGCAGCTTGCAGCTTGCAGCTTGCAGCTTGCAGCTTAAAGCTCGCTTGCTATTAATCCAGCATAAACAACGCGTCGTTGCTGAACTGTGCCTCGAACCGAGTCGCCGGCATCGGGCGGCCAAACAAATAGCCTTGAACTTCGTCACAGCCGTGTTCGCGCAGGAACTCCAGTTGCTCCTGAGTTTCGACGCCTTCGGCAATGACCGCCAGGTTGAGGCTATGGGCCATGGCGATGATCGCCCTGGCGATCTGGGCATCCTGCTCGCCGGATGGCAGGCCGTCGACGAATGTGCGGTCGATCTTCAGCACGTCGATGGGGAACTGCTTGAGGTAGTTCAGCGACGAGTAGCCCGTGCCGAAGTCGTCGACCGCAATGCTCAACCCCAGCCGCTTCAGGCCGGCCAGAATGTGCATTGCCTCACTCACTTCGCGCATCAGAATGCTCTCGGTCAGCTCCAGCTCAAGGCAAGCGGGTGGCAGGCCTATCTCCTCAAGAATGCTGGCAATACGGGTGCCCAGTTGACCGTCCGAGAACTGCCGCGCGGAGATGTTGACCGACACCTTAGGCACCCGAACCCGGGCCAGATGCCACTCACGCAGCTGGCGGCAGGCTTCCTTGAGGACCCACTCACCGACCTCCACCACCAGACCCAGCTCTTCGAGCACCGGGATGAAATCCCCCGGCGGCACCAGACCACGTCGCGGGTGACGCCAGCGCAGCAACGCTTCGGCGCCCGTCAGACGCTTGCCGTCGCCACTGAATTGCGGCTGGTAATACAGGGTGAACTCGCCCTGCTCCAGGGCGTGACGCAAGTCGCTCTCCAGCTCCAGACGCTCAAGGGCGCTGGCGTTCATGTCGGTCTGGTAGAACTGGAAATTGTTCTTGCCGCGCTCTTTGGCGTGGTACATCGCCGTGTCGGCGTTCTTCATCAGTTGACTGAGTTCATTGCCGTCCTGCGGGCTTAACGCAATGCCGATGCTGGCAGTGACAAAAAACTCCCGGCCCTCCAGCACGAAGGGTGTCACCAAACTGGCGAGAATCTGCTCGGCCACATGAATGGCACGGTTCAACGCCGCCTGTTGCGTGGCGCGGGGTTGCAGCAACAGCGTGAACTCGTCGCCACCCATGCGCGCGACGGTGTCATCGTCGGTGACGCAGGCGAGCAGACGCGTCGCCATCTCCTTGAGCATGCGGTCGCCTGCGGCGTGCCCCAGGGAGTCATTGATCGGTTTGAAACGGTCCAGGTCCAGGAACATCAGCGGCACCCACGCCTGTTGGCGCTCGGCGTGTTGCAACGCGGTGTGCAGGCGGTCCTGGAACAGCGTTCGGTTAGGCAGGTGGGTCAATGCGTCGTAATAAGCCAGCCGGTGAATGCGCTGCTCGCTGGCCTTGCGCTCACTGATGTCGCTGAAAAAACACACGTAGCTGGCCAGATCGCCCTCGTCATCAAGCACGGCGGTAATCCCGACCCACGCCGGGAAGTGTTCTCCAGCGCGACGCTTGAGCCACAATTCACCCTCCCAGCTGCCGCGCTGGCTCAGTTGCTTGAGGATGTAACCCAGATGAGCGCCCTGTTGGTTCTCTACGGTCAGCATCATCGGCAACTGGTCCACCACCTGCGCCACGGCATAGCCGCTGACCCGGGTGAAAGCATCATTGGCCTGCACAATGTAGCCCGCAGGGTCCGTGATCAGAATGGCCGACGTTGAATGTTCGAATACCGTGGCCGCCATGCGCAGGTCTTTTTCAGCACGGCGTTGTTGACTGACATCCCGGCCGACGCCAAGTACACCCTCAAAGGTTCCCGACTCGTGCCACACCAGCACCAGCCGCAATTCCACGGGAATCTTGCGGCCATCAGCCCGCAGGCAGTCGAACATAAACAACTGAGTGGTGATCTCACGGCGCAGGTCAGCCAGCGCCTCAGGGTTGTCGAGCGCCTTGCCGATGCGACGCAGCAATGCCATGAAGCCACTGAGTTGCTGGGGATTGGCAATGATCCCCTTCCAGCCGTGCTGCATGATCCATTCGCCGCTGTAGCCCAGCACCGTGTTGACCGACGGACTGAAATAATTGGCCTGCAACTGGCGATCGGTGGAGAAAATCACGTCGCTGATGCTTTCGGCCAGCATCCGGTAGCGCTGCTCGCTTTCGCGCAGGGACTGGCTGGCCTCTACCTGGTGAGTGATGTCCTTGGCAACGCCGACGATGCGCCGAACCTGCCCGTCGTGTTCGGTGACGAGCGCCTGCTCGCGGATGTCCAGCTGCCGCCAGTTATCCTGTCGATCGCGGAACCGCAAGTGGCATTGGGTCATCTCGCTGACGCCATGCCCGCTGTGCGCCTGGCGCAGTTGTTCGTATACCCCGATATCGTCCGGGTGCAGGAGCGTCTCCCAGAAGTACTCGCCCATCTCGGCCAGCTCGGCATCGCTGTAGCCCAGCGTACGGCCGAGGTGATGATTGCTGTAAATCATTCGCTGATTGAACGCGTCCTTCACGTAAAGATGGTCGGGTACGGTGCGAACGACGTCCGACCAGAACCGTTCACGTTCTTGCAATGAGAGCTCGGCCTGCTTGCGGTTAGTGAAGTCGCTGATGCTGAGGATGACGGCTTTGAAATCTTCGGGTTGCTCGGGCAGGCGCATGACCAGCCACAGGTGCTGGTCACCGCCTTCAGCACCCGGTATCAGAATCTCGAGTTCCAACTGACGCTGGCCGTCGAGGACAGCGTGCAAAATCTGCAGGCCTATGCCTTGGCTGTTACAGGGGCAACCTTCGATGAGCTGCTGCCATACCTGGTGTGCAGACTCGGCGCGCAGCAGCTGCGCCGCAACCTGATTGACTTCGGTGATGCGCAATTGATGGATCAGGTCAGTGATCTGCTCGGGCTGGCGGGTCAGGCGTGCGTTGAGTTCCTCACTGCTGTGCACCTGCAGGTGCTTGAGGTATGCCGGCAATCCTGACAAGTCGAGCACGCAAAGCGCAACGCCGGTGCCTTCGAAAATGTCCTGATAACGGCGACGACTGTCGTGCAACTGCAACTGACGGCGGCGCAGGCTGCGCAACGCAAACAGCGGGACGATGGAGCAGAGCAGGGCAAGCAGGCATTTTCCTATCAAGGGAAAAAGCAGCGTCTGGCGGGCTTTCTGCGGGTCGTAAAGCCCGCGCAGTTGCCAATCGCTGTTGGTCAGAGGCTGCAGCAGGACCGTCTCCAGCTTGGCGTCTTTTGACTGATCGGATTCGGGCAGCTTTTTGTAAATGGCGGAGTGATCGCCGCCGTTTTCCAATTGCCATGCGGGATGGAATTCTTGCTCGCTAAGGCGTGTCAGCGATTTGAGGATTTCGGGCTTGAGCCGCAATGCCCAGTAACGCTCATTACCGGCGCCGGGTTGGCGAACGAACAAATAAAACGTCGAGGCGCCCGGTTCATTGGCATAGAAGTACGGATGACCCTGAATGACCGAATGCATTTGAGTCAAAAAGCCGACATCTCGCGGCTCGCCTTCGCTGTCGGCGCTGATATTCCCGTCGATGTCGAGCCAGACAATACTCTTCAACGAAGGCATCGCCTGGCGCAGATTGGCCAACAGTGCCACGGCCTCCTCGGTAGCCGGCGCTGTATCGCGCGCATCGTCCAGCAGATTCAGCGCGACCTGCGCATTCAGAGCCATGTTCAGGCTCACCCGATCGGCGATCTGCATGCTGTAGTCAATCGAGCGCTGATGCTGACGCTCACGGGACTGCTGGTACTGATCAATCATCTGCCATAAAAGCAGCATCAACATCAGAAGTACCAACACCGCAAGCGCACCCCTGAGCGAGCCTTTTATAGACACGGTCGTTGCGCTATCGGGTGGGCGCGGGGGTGAAATAGGGGGCTGTGTGAACAAGCTGTGATCCTGACTGCTGGACTGAATCAACATACGTGAGACGCACTATAAGCCCGGTGCGCAAAAGGCGGCTAGCATGCCACCGATTCATGGCGAAGTGCCAGCGCTATCGGGCTGAACGGTTTGCCCTGCTGCCTGCATTCGGGTAGCTTTGCGCCACACGCGACGCGTCAGCTTTCCGAGCTTTTCGCCTGGGCACTTGCAAGTGCCCTATGTGCTTGCAAACATTGCTCCAGTTTTATCACCAGTCCTCGGACGTTCTTTGTCACGGCGCCGACCCGGCTCTCACCATTCAAGGGTCCGGCATCGCACTGAGGCAAGCTGCAGCGCGAAGATAAAAGCGTTATGCGACAGCACTGGGCTCGCACCTTTATTCACAGTCTTACTCCAGGTTTTCAATCCATGGCTCAATACGTCTTTACCATGCATCGGCTGAGCAAAGTTGTTCCGCCGAAGCGGGAAATCCTGAAAAACATCTCTCTCTCGTTTTTCCCCGGCGCCAAGATCGGCGTCCTCGGCCTCAACGGTTCGGGTAAATCCACGCTGCTGAAAATCATGGCCGGTGTTGACACCGAGTTCGACGGCGAAGCGCGCCCGATGCCTGAACTGAATATCGGCTATCTTCCGCAGGAGCCGCAGCTGGACCCTTCGAAAACCGTGCGTGAAGTGGTTGAGGAAGCGGTCAGCGTGATCAAGGACGCTCAGGCACGCCTGGACGAAGTCTATGCAGCCTACGCCGAGCCTGACGCCGACTTCGACAAGTTGGCAGCCGAGCAGGCCAAGCTCGAATCGATTCTGCAGGCCAGCGATGGTCACAACCTTGAGCGTCAGCTGGAAGTCGCCGCCGATGCGTTGCGTCTGCCGGCATGGGATGCCAAGGTCGAGCACCTGTCCGGTGGTGAAAAGCGCCGAGTGGCCCTCTGCCGCCTGTTGTTGTCTGCCCCCGACATGTTGCTGCTCGACGAACCGACCAACCACCTGGACGCCGATTCCGTGGCGTGGCTCGAGCACTTCCTGCACGACTTCCCGGGTACCGTGGTAGCCATCACCCACGACCGGTACTTCCTCGACAACGTCGCCGGCTGGATTCTGGAGCTCGACCGCGGCGCCGGTATTCCTTACGAGGGCAATTATTCCGGCTGGCTGGAAGCCAAGTCCGACCGTCTGGCGGCCGAATCCAAGCAGCAGTCGGCCCATGAAAAGGCCATGAAAGAAGAGCTGGAGTGGGTACGCAAGGGCGCCAAGGCACGTCAGTCGAAATCCAAGGCCCGCCTGCAGCGTTTCGAAGAGCTCCAGTCGCAGGAATTCCAGAAGCGCAGCGAAACCAACGAGATTTACATCCCGGCCGGTCCGCGTCTTGGCGACAAGGTCATCGAGTTCAAGAACGTCACCAAAGGCTACGGCGACCGTGTGCTGATCGATAACCTGTCGTTCGCCATGCCCAAGGGCGCCATCGTCGGTGTGATCGGCGGCAACGGTGCCGGTAAGTCGACCCTGTTCCGCATGCTGATGGGCAAGGAGCAACCTGACTCCGGCTCCATCGAGATCGGTGAAACCGTGCAATTGGCCTGCGTTGATCAGAGTCGCGATGACCTGGACGGCAGCAAAACCGTGTTCGCGCAGATTTCCGACGGCTCTGACCAGATCCGGATCGGCAATTACGAGATTCCGTCACGCACCTACGTCGGCCGTTTCAACTTCAAAGGCGGCGATCAGCAGAAGTTCGTCAAGGACCTGTCCGGCGGTGAGCGCGGTCGTCTGCACCTGGCCCTGACGTTGAAAGAGGGCGGCAACGTCCTTCTGCTCGACGAACCGTCCAACGACCTCGACGTTGAAACGCTGCGTTCGCTTGAAGAAGCGCTGCTGGACTTCCCGGGCGCTGCCATTGTGATCTCTCACGATCGGTGGTTCCTTGACCGCGTCGCGACGCACATCCTGGCGTACGAAGACGATTCGCAAGCGGTGTTCTTCGAAGGCAACTACACCGAGTATGAGGCCGATCGCAAGAAACGCCTTGGCGAGGCTGCCGCTCAGCCGCACCGCGTGCGTCACAAAAAGCTGGCCTGATCTTTCGGCTTCATAAAAAACGGAGCCTTGGCGGCTCCGTTTTTTTTGGTGGTTAGCAAAGGTTCGTACGGGGCGCTCAGTCGTCGGCCTCGATTCGCACCACCTCAATCACGACGTCCCCCACCGGGCGCTTCCACGTCACTTCGTCGCCTACGCTTGCACCGAGCAGCGCCTTACCCAGCGGCGATGCCCAGTTGATCAGCTGGCTGCCAGCATCGGCCTGATCTTCGCCGACCAGTTGCATGCGTTGTTCGGTGTTGTCCTCATCGGCGAACGTCACCCAACTGCCGATCTGAACACGGTCATTTGCAGGCGTGACGCTAACCACCTGGGCGCTCTGCAGCCGTTGGTTGAAGTAACGCAAATCGCGTTCGATCTCGGCCATGCGCTGTTTATCGGCATCATCGCCGAGAGCGTTTTGCTCGCTGTACTGTGCCTGCAGTGACGCGACCTGGTCGTGTAATTGGGCCAGGCCGCGTTGCGTCACGTAATTGGTTTGGGCACTGATTTGCCGTTCTACCGGCTGATTGACCTGCGCGGCGGCGTTGTCTTCGTTGACGAAGGCACGGCTCATGTCGGGGCTCCTGTTCATGGCTTAGGTACGTTGGGCCATGACCGTCCCTTTATAGTTTCGTCCCTGGCTTTTATAGCACTGGGATATCAATGCGACCGGTAAGCTTTGGCAGCGTCCTGTGTCCGCTGATGGTCCCAGTCACGGTCGCGATCATTCCAGATGCTGTCTCGGCCCTGATCCTGAAGATTGCGGTTTGCGAGTTGTGCCTGGCATTGCCGAAATCCATCACTCCAGCCTTGGGCGTAGAGCGTGTCACGCAGGTAGCGGGGCACGTCCTTTTTGTACTGCCCTTTGATGATGTCGATGGACTGCCGGCCGCTGCCGCAGCCGTCCTGAAAACCGTCGGCGAAGGCAGGTGGATAGCCTTCGGCCAACAACTGGTCATGGGTAGACTGACATCCGGCAACAGCTACAACGCACCACAGCACAGCCCATCGCGCATTCATTTTGATTTCCTCACTTCTTGATAAAAGTCTAGAAGCGCTTCTGTGAGTTATTTGTAAAAGCGCTGTAGGAAATCCATTAACCGATGCTCGGTCGTGCGGCTAAAGTTCCGACTTTTTCAGTTAATAGTTCCGATGGTTCGCTGAACGGATGGCGCGTAAAAAAAACGGTTCGCAACGCTCGCAGCGGCAGTTCTTCAACTTCCAGGGTTGCTAAACTGTCGCGCTGCGCAAAACTGTTTAGGAAGATTGATGAACCTCAGAACAATCCTGATCCTCGGCGCACTCAGCGCTTTCGGCCCTCTGGCCATCGACTTTTACCTGCCGGGGTTCCCCGCCATCGCCCTGGCGTTCGGCACGGACGAGAAGCACGTCCAACTGACCCTGGCTTCGTACTTCCTTGGCCTGAGCATCGGGCAGCTCGCCTACGGGCCTATCGCGGACCGGTTCGGTCGCCGAATTCCCCTGTTGTTCGGCGTAGGCTTATTTACCCTCGCGTCGTTGGCGTGTGCTTTGGCGCCGTCGCTTGAATGGTTGATTGCCGCTCGCTTCGTACAGGCGTTGGGTGGTTGTGCCGGCATGGTGCTGTCGCGTGCAATCGTGAGTGACAAGTGCTCGCCGGTGGATTCCGCCAAAGTGTTTTCACAGCTAATGCTGGTCATGGGACTGGCGCCCATCCTGGCGCCGATGCTGGGCGGGTTGCTGGTCAATGTCGTAGGCTGGCAGGCCATCTTCCTGACGCTGACGGTGTTCAGCGCGCTCACTGCGGCGGCGGTATTCAAAGGTCTGCCGGAGAGCATGCCGGCCGGGCACCCGCGGCTCCCGCTTTCAGGCGCGCTTGGGTCTTACTGGAATCTGCTGGGCGACCGCATCTTCCTGGGGCATGCGCTCACGGGGGGGATCGCAATGGCCGGGATGTTTTCCTATATCGCCGGCTCGCCCTTCGTGTTCATCAAGCTCTACGGCGTCCCTGCTGAACACTACGGTTGGTTGTTCGGCATCAACGCCGCGGGCTTCATCCTCATCGCGCAGGTCAATGCCCGGCTCGTTGGCCGATTTGGCCCAGCCTGGCTGCTGTCGCGCACGGTGTGGATTTATCTGACCGCCGCTGTCGTACTGCTGACCATCGCCTCGCTGCACACCGAAAAGTTATGGCCGCTGCTGGTGCCGTTGTTCGTCTATATCGCCAGCCTCGGTTGCATCATTCCAAACGCCTCGGCGTGCGCAATGAGTGGGCAGGGCAAACGCGCAGGCAGTGCGTCCGCGTTGCTGGGGTGCCTGCAATTCAGCGTCGCGGCGGGCGCGGCGGCATTGGTGGGTGTGTTGCACGACGGGACGGCTGTACCGATGGCGACCGTCATTACACTTTGCGGCGTACTGGCCGTGACGCTGGCTGTGATTACACGACGGGCACAGCACAAGCGCGACGCGATGAAACCGCATTCGGACGTGCGTATCTGAAGTGATTCGGCAACGCAGGCGCGTTGCCGACTTTCCGCGCATTTCGGCGCGCCTCTCCAACGGCGTGCCTGTATAAACATGTTCACCCTGCTTAAAAAGCGTTTTTATATAGGCCTGATGACTACTTCATAACTAGAAACTTCTTACAGCGCATTAAATCTGTAGTTGGACCTCAACCTGAGATGGTGTGAATACCTCGATCTTGCCCCTCGATTGCAGATTATTTTCTTGAAGGTTTTTGGAGTTGTCGGTGTAGGCAATTGCTGTGAGGTGAAACCCTGAATCCTGCACCGACATGGCAAAGGCCCATTTTCATTGGGTATGGACCTGCTGTGCCACCTCCAGCGCTGTTGAACGAAAACCGATCGTCCCCCAACATTTGCCGATATGGCCCACAAGTCACAGCCTTGGCATTCAGCCGATGGGTCTCTCATGAGTTTGAAGACTTATACTAAGCGCCGTCATGGATCCTATTTAATTCCGGCGCGTGACTCTGTATCAGGGCGCCGCATCAATCTTCAACCTTTGCAAGTTCCGGTTGGCTACCGTCAACTGGCGTGACTTGAATCAAAGCGCGCTATTGCTTCAACCGACGATGATGGTTAACCACGGCAAGGCGTTGGCGCCCGTTTATCACACCCGTGATACCGCCTGGGCTGCAGGCCTCGACCCGGGTACAAGCGCCGGTCCGCTAAGACAAATGTTCAACAGGGAGTGAAGACATGGAATACGTACCTTGCATCAGCCAGATTGCTGCGTTGCTTGCCGACCCCAAGCGCAGTGCCATCGTTTGGGCGCTCATGGACGGCACGTCACGAGCGGCTGATGAAGTGGCTTCGCTTGTAGGCCTTTCCACCTCGTCCGCCGGCGCGCATCTGTCACGCCTCGCCGCAGGCGGGCTGCTGCGCCACGAAGTCCGCGGACGTAAACGCTTCTTTCGCCTCGCTGCGCCGGAAGTCAGGGCGGCCGTTCATGCGCTGGTGAGCGCCTCGATGGTAAGCGCCGACTTGATCAGCCGCAGCATGGCGCAACCACTGCCGCCGCTGCCGCTTTGTCGGGCCAGCGTATGCGCGGACCATCTGGGTGGCGAGATGGGCGCTGAACTTTATTTGCGAATGTTGGGCGCGGGATGGATCGAGCAGTCAGAGCGCCGTCTTGAGGTCACCAGTATTGGCATATCGCGCTTTGCAGAGCGTGGCATTTTCATTCCCGCGTTGGCTCACAGACGACGCGAAGTATTGTGCACCTGCGTCAACTGCCACGAAAACACGCCGCATTTGGGAGGCGCGCTGGGCGCGGGGCTTCTGCAGTTGTTTATGCAATTGGGATGGTTGCGGGCGACGGAGGAGGCCAGCACCTTGCAGGTCTCCTCCAACGGCCAGCGGGAAATCAGCAAAATCGCCTCAGCAGCCTGATGCACCGACCCGCAGCGCGGCGTATTCGGCACAGGGCCTGCACGCCGTGTTGAACCTTGATGGCAGTGATCAGGGTTTGACCAGGCGAGCGTCAAGGCTGTTCTGGGCCAGGCGCGTGGCCTGGTCCTGAGTCATGCCCAGATGCGTGTGCAACGCGTGAAAGTTTTCAGTGACATAGCCACCGAAATACGCCGGATCATCAGAATTGACGGTCACCTTCACACCCCGTTCGAGCATGTCGAGAATGTTGTGCTGACCCATGTGATCGAACACGCGCAGCTTGGTATTGGAAAGCGGGCAGACCGTCAGCGGGATTTGTTCATCGATGATGCGTTGCATCAGGCGCTCGTCTTCGATAGCGCGCACGCCGTGATCGATTCGCTGGATCTTGAGCAGATCGAGTGCTTCCCAGATGTATTCCGGTGGACCTTCCTCGCCCGCGTGGGCAACCGTAAGAAAGCCCTCGCCACGAGCGCGATCGAACACACGCTTGAACTTGCTCGGCGGATGGCCCATTTCCGAGCTGTCGAGGCCGACTGCCAAGAAGGTGTCGCGATACGGAAGCGCCATGTCGAGGGTTTTCTGGGCTTCGTCTTCACTCAAATGCCGCAGGAAGCTGAGGATCAGGCCACTGCCGATGCCCAGTTTTTCCTTGCCGTCTTTCAATGCGGCGGAGATGCCGTTGAGCACCACTTCAAATGGAATGCCGCGATCAGTGTGGGTCTGCGGGTCGAAGAACGGCTCGGTATGAATGACGTTCTGCGCCTTGCAGCGTTCAAGGTAGGCCCAGGTCAGGTCGTAGAAGTCCTGCTCGGTACGCAGCACGTCTGCGCCACGGTAGTAAAGGTCCAGAAACTCCTGCAGGTTATTGAACGCATACGCCGTGCGCAGCGTTTCAACATCCGCCCAGGGCAGGGCGATCTTGTTGCGCTCAGCCAGAGCAAACAGCAGTTCCGGCTCAAGCGAGCCCTCCAGGTGCAGGTGCAGTTCTGCCTTGGGCAGCGCGTTCAACCAATCGTACATGGGCTTATCTCGTAAGGTGCAATGGCGGGCATTCTACAGAGTCGGGCGCGCGCGCCGAATAAAACCTGACCGGACGGTTCAGTCATCGGCGGAACCGGTTTTGTGCGGGGTTTTATCCCGCCGGCCCGCATTGGCAGGCGTGGTGGGCGCCTAAACGGTCTTGGAAAGCGCTTTCATCCAAGGCTTTTCAAGCCACAGCGCGACGATGTGTCGCTACCCGCTGCTACCCTGTCTTGAAACCTTTGTTTACATACGCACTCTCAAGCGCTTCAGCAAACTTCACTTCATGGATGTGCGGCCAGGGTCGCAAAGGGCTAAAAGGCAGCGATGGGCACAATTCTCAAGCAGGAAAAGTTTCTTCTATTGGCGGTCATTGCGACCTGTTTTGCCTACCCGTTCGAACACCAGTTGCTGGGTCATGGGCATACCGTCGCGTTGATTGCCGGCATCGCCCTGGTGGGTTTTATCATCTGTGCCTCGTTGCGAGTGGCTCACCATGCCGAGTTGCTGGCAGAAAAGGTGGGTGATCCCTACGGGACGATGATCCTCACGCTTTCGGCAGTGCTGGTTGAGGTCGTGATCCTTGCAATCATGATGAGCAACGAACCGTCTCCCACGCTGGTACGGGACACCATTTATTCGGCAGTGATGCTCGACATCAACGGCATTCTGGGCCTCGCTGCTTTGATGGGCGGGCTCAAGCACGGGGAGCAATCCTACAACGATGACTCGGCGCGCTCTTATAGCGTGATGATTCTGACCGCAATGGCGGTATCGATGGTGGTGCCGGAGTTCATTCCAGAGGGCAAGTGGAAGCTGTACTCGGCCTTTACCATCGGCGCGATGATACTGCTGTATGCCCTGTTCCTGCGTATGCAGGTCGGCCCGCACAGTTATTTCTTCAGTTACAGCTATCCAGATAAAAAGCGTCGCAAGGATCAGGCCGAACAGCCGCATGAGGAAGTCAATCTCACCCGTTCGATCGCTACCCTGGTGTTTGGTGTGGTGGTCATCGGCGCGTTGGCGGAGGTGATGTCGAAAGCTGTAGACCTCGGCCTTGAGGGCAGCGGCGCGCCGCCGGTGATGACGGCGATCCTGGTGGCGGCCATCTCCGCGGCGCCTGAAATCCTGACCGCATTGCGCGCCGCACTGGCCAACCGCATGCAGTCGGTCGTCAATATCGCCTTGGGTGCTTCGCTGTCGACGGTGATCCTTACGGTTCCAGTCATGGAAGCGATGGCGCTTTACAGCGGTCAGGCGTTTCAGATGGCGATGACACCGGTGCAAACGGTGATGATCTTCGTCACGCTGCTGGTCTGCGCCATTAACCTCAACGATGGCGAAACCAATGCCATCGAAGGCATGACGCATTTCGTGCTGTTCGCAACCTTCATCATGCTGTCGTTGATGGGGCTGTAGGCGTCAGTTTTGCTGGTAATAAAAGAAGGGGTGATGCGATTCACCCTTTCACCTGATCCTGCGGGAGGCTGGACGCTGCCACACATTGAGCACGGTCAGCCCTTGATCAACTCCGCGGCGGCCTGCCGGTGGTTCGCTACCAAGCTTTTCAAGTCCAATCCTTCGACTTGCCCGTCCACCACCCGCCACTTCCCGCCTATCATCACCCGGTCCGCACGATCAGCGCCGCACAGCAGCAACGCGGATAGCGGATCGTGACTGCCGGAGAAGCGCAACTCATCCAGCTTGAACAGCGCCAGGTCTGCTTGTTTACCCACGGCCAGTTCACCGATGTCTGCGCGGCCCAGCAACTGCGCCGAGCCCTTGGTCGCCCAGCCCAGGGCCAGTTCCGGCGTGATCTTTTGCGCGCCGTAGCGCAGCCGCTGCAGATACAGCGCCTGTTTCGCTTCGAGCATCATGTTCGAGGCATCGTTTGACGCGGAGCCATCGACGCCCAGCCCTATGGGCGCGCCCGCCGCAAGCAGGTCCAGCGTGGGGCAGATACCAGAGGCCAGGCGCATGTTCGAACTCGGGCAGTGACAAATTCCGGTCCCGGCCTGGCCGAGGCGAGCGATCTCCTCGCTGTTGAAGTGGATTCCATGAGCCAGCCAGGTGCGAGGTCCCAGCCATCCGACGCTGTCCAGATAATCCACCGTCCGCAGGCCAAAACGTTGCAGGCAGAAGTCTTCTTCGTCGAGGGTTTCGGCCAGATGTGTGTGCAGACGCACGTCATGCTGCTCGGCCAGGGCAGCGCTTTCGGCCATTATTTCGGTGGTTACGGAAAACGGCGAGCAGGGCGCCAGCGCGATCTGGATCTGCGCCCCGTCGCCACGTTCGTGATAGGCCTGAATCAACCGTACGCTGTCGTCGAGAATTACCTGCCCCTGCTGAACGGTCTGCTGGGGTGGCAGCCCGCCGTCGGCTTCGCCCAGCGTCATCGAACCCCGAGTCAGCATGGCACGCATGCCCAGTTCGCGAACGCTCTGCACCTGGATGTCGATGGCATCTTCCAGGCCCTGCGGGAACAAATAATGATGATCAGCCGCAGTGGTGCAGCCGGACAACAGCAGTTCTGTCAGCGCAACTTTGCTGGCCAGTGCGAGCTTTTCCGGCGTCAACCGTGCCCATACCGGGTAAAGGGTCTTGAGCCATGGGAACAACGGCTGATTGACTACGGGCGCCCATGCACGGGTCAGGGTTTGGTAAAAATGGTGGTGGGTATTGATCAAGCCGGGAAGCAGCACATGCTCACGTGCATCGAACACGGTCTCGCACGGCTGCGAAGGCAGATGTCCCAGCGGCAGTACTTCGACAATAACGCCGCCTTCAATGACCAGGCCGCCGCGCGCGTCCAGATCGTTGGCCGTAAAGACGGCAAGGGGATTTTTTAACCAGGTACGGATCGCAGGCATTGGCCGGCTCCTCTGAAAAGTGAGTTCAGGTCGCCAGCTCAGTGTTGCCCTGTCTGCTGATCCAGGGTCGTTGCAGCGTCAAGGGCGCTGCAACGAGGGCGGAATTCTAATGGGTGGTCGTGGAAGCCGACAAGTCGCGACAGACAAGCTGACGCGACTGGCTTCGCATCACCAGGGAATCGTCTCACCCTTGTAGTTCACGAAATGATGTCCGCCTTTACTCGCGAACTTTTCCAGTTGCTCAACGATGCCGCGTACGCTGGTTTCGACGTCGATGTCCGCGCCTTCACCGCCCATCGCTGTGCGAACCCAGCCGGGATGCACCGAAAGCACGGTGGGTTTGTTTTCGCCCAGTTGAGTCACGAACGTATTGGTCATGGAGTTCAACGCTGCTTTGCTGGCTTTGTACAACGCCATCTCCGGGGCATCCGGCATGGTCACGCTGCCAAGAACCGAACTCATGAAAGCAATCACACCCGTGTCAGGGCGGATCTGGTCGACGAATCGTTTCGCCAGGCGGATCGGCGCCACGGCGTTCGTCAGAAACAGCTGGCCCAGTTCACCCGCTGTGGCATCGGTCGGATTCGGATGCACCGGACCCATTACCCCGACGTTGACGAAGAGCAGGTCGTAGGTTTGACCTTTGAGGTTGTGGGTGAGCACTTCAAGGGAGGATTGCTCGTCCATGTCCAGTGTCTGCAAGTGAACATTCGGCAGAGCCTTCAACTCGTCGACCTTATGGGGATCCCGGACCGTGGCAGTGACTTCCCAGCCCAGTTCCGTCAGACGTTTCACCAATCCGAGACCAAGGCCGCGCGACGCGCCGATGACCAGCGCTGTTTTTGAGGTGGGCATGCAACTGACTCCTGTGCAGACATACAAAAAAATTCAGGCAAAGGGTGGACACCGCTGGCCCGTGGGAATTTGCTTTTTCGGTTACCGAGCTGCGAGCGGATTATCCACAGGTTGCTCTGCAGCACATTTTGAAAAAGGGCAGTTTAAGGGATGCAATCAGATAAAAACCGTCGCAACGCCGTGGGAAAACTTGCTAACCCGCTGTTTTAACGCTTTTTATCGAGTATGCGTCTGGTTTGGTCAAAAAGTGAGCAGTCAAGGCGAAGCCTTGTAATACGAGGGCTACAGCGGTGTGTGCTCAGCTTGTCCACAGGCAGATGCACAGTAGATGTGGGCAAGCGTGCCCGGCAGTACTGGGCATGCAGAGGCCCATCCCGGTCGCGACTTGCAAGAGAACGCCGGTCGCTATTGAGCCCGCTGCAATACGATGCGTCCGCGGCTGATATCCGACAATTGACGACCAAGCGTGTCGATAGACTCGGGGGCCAGCGCTATCGATAAGCCGACCCCATTGGCATTGAAGCGCTCTTCTTCTACCACGCCGTTGAGTTCAGCGAGACGCAGCTTGATCAAGGCCAGCTCACTGAAGGTGCATTCAAAATGCAGGGGCACTCGATTGATCAGTGCCACACGAGCGGCCTGCTGCAGGCATTTGTTGGCGCCTCCACCATAGGCCCTCGCCAGCCCGCCCGTACCCAGCTGAATGCCGCCGTACCAGCGAATCACCAAAACGACAACCCGATCAAAATCCTGTGCATCGATGGCCGCCAGGATTGGCCGCCCGGCCGTGCCGCCGGGTTCGCCGTCGTCAGTGCTGCGGTACTGTGCGCCCAGCTTCCAGGCCCAACAGTTGCGCGTGGCGTTGAGATCACTGTGTTGCTCGATAAATGCCTGAGCGTCGGTGGCGCTACCGATCGGCGCAGCAAGCGTAATGAAGCGGCTTTTGCGAATCTCTTCGCGAAATTCGGTGGGGCCGGTGAGGGTAAAAGGCATCGATACATCCAGACTGCGTTTGATTTACAGGCTTATAGCGTGGGCGTGAGCCCGCAGCCTTTGAGGATGATCCGGATCAAGTTATCCCCAGCGGCTTCCATGTCCTGCATGGTCAGGCGGGTACGACCGGTGACCTGGCAAATCTGCGTGGCGAAGTCAGCGTAATGCTGAGTGCTGCCCCATAGAAGGAAAATCAAATGCACCGGGTCGACCGGGTCCATTTTTCCGGCATCGATCCAGGCCTGGAAGACTGCAGCACGACCTTGAAACCATTCGCGATAATCCTGGCTGAAATACTGGTTCAGGCATTCACCCCCGCTGATTATTTCCATCGCGAAAATGCGCGAGGCTTGCGGCTGGCGACGCGAGAATTCCATCTTTGCGCGGATGTATTGCGTCAGGGCCTGCGCCGGGTCGTCCTCGGCGGTCAGGTTGTTGAAGGTGCTGTCCCACAATTCGATGATGTTGCTCAGCACCGCGATATACAGGCCAAGCTTGTTGGTGAAGTAGTAGTGCAGATTAGCTTTCGGCAAGCCGGCATGTTGCGCAATAGTGTTCATGCTGGTGCCTTTGAATCCGTGGCGGGCGAACTCATCCTCGGCGGCTTTCAGGATCGCCTCTTCATTCTTCTGACGAATACGGCTGGCAGGCTTGGTGACGCTTGGGCTGTGAGCAGGGACTTCGAGGGTCATGTGCGGTTCCAGGCGGATCATTGGGTGCGAGGCGCTGAAACAGATAACGCACCGGCGCGAATCCGACAAGCGTTGCGCCCGTAAATCAGTGCTCAAAAGATTCGACTGCCGGGAGATTGGCCTGATTCACGACCTTGGCTTCCGGAATCAGCAAACACATCACGATGGCCGTCAGCCCGCCGCTGGTGATGGCAGAGTCAAACAGGCTTTGTACCCACTGCGGTAGATGATGCAGCAGCGTTGGTTGCGCGGCGATGCCCAGCCCGACCCCAAAAGAGGTCGCAATGATCAACATGCTGCGGCGATCGAGTGGCGCCTGCGCGAGAATCCGGACACCTGCCGCTGCGACGCTGCCAAACATCACCAGCGTTGCGCCGCCAAGTACCGGTTTCGGGATCTGTTGAAGGATCGCGCCGATCACCGGAAACAATCCGAGCAGGAACAGAATTGCACCGATGTACAGACCGACATAACGACTCGCCACCCCGGTCAGCTGAATCACCCCGTTGTTCTGAGCGAAGGTTGTATTCGGGAACGCGCTAAACGTCGCGGCGATCATGCAACTCACGCCGTCGCCCAAGACGCCTCCTTTCAGCCGTGCAATGTAGCCAGCGCCGTTAATCGGCTCGCGAGACAGCAGGCAATTGGCGGTCAGGTCGCCGACGGTTTCGATGCTGCTGATCAGGTAAATCAGCGCTACCGGCAGGAAAGCCGCCCAGTCAAAGCTCATGCCAAATCTGAAGGGGAAAGGAATGCTTACCAGCGCCGCGTCAGCAATTGACTGCGGCACCAATTTTCCGCTGAACCAGGCCGCCAGGCTTCCCACCGCCAGCCCGATGATGATGGCTGACAACCGCAACCAGGGCGCATTCGAGCGATTCAAGACGATGATGACTGCCAGTACGAGAACGCCTAGAGCCAGATTGACGGGCGCTCCGAAGTCCGGCGCGTTGAAGCCACCGCCCAGGTCGGTCACCCCGACATTAATCAGGCTCACGCCGATCAGCGTGATGACAATGCCCGTGACCAGAGGAGTAATCACACGGCGCAACTGCCCAATTAAGCGGCTCAGCACGATCTGCACAAGTGCGCCGAAAAAGCACACACCAAACACCATGGCCATGATGTCCTCCGCACTGCCACCGCGCTGCTTGACCATGAAGCCTGCAGACAACACGGCGCCCAGAAACGCAAAGCTGGTGCCTTGCAGGCAAATCATCCCCGCGCCGATGCCAAATGGTCGGCGCGCTTGAATGAACGTGCCGACCCCCGAGACCATCAAGGCCATGCTGATCAGATAGGGCATATACGCGCCAAGGCCCAGAGCCGATCCGATAATCAATGGCGGCGTAATAATGCCCACGAACGCCGCCAGCACATGCTGGGTGGCTGCCAACAGTGCCGGCGCAGGACGCGGCCGGTCGTTGAGTCCGTATATAAGGTCGTCGTTTTCGCGCGCGTCGGGCTGCATGTTGGGTTCTCGGTATTGAAGTTGGCTTCGATCACCAGCCTCATTGCAAAAGCCTGTCCAACTGATCAGATACCCAGCTGGCGCTTATGCCTGGATGCCCGCGTTTAAAGGGCTTGGGCATCTTCGCATGCGCTTCAGGTTGGCGTGGCTTTGACACCCTGAGTTACGACTGGCCTCATCGTGTAGCAGCGAGGCTTTCCAGGAAACTCTCCAGCACCAAATGGGGGCGACGGCCTTTGCGCGTGACGGTCACGAGGCTCAAATCGTAAAACCTTGCCGTTGGCTTCAACGCACGCAGCCGTCCCTGCTGCACCCACAGGTTTGCGTAGTGATCAGGCAGGTACCCAATGTAGCGCCCCGTCAAAATCAGGAACGCCATGCCTTCCCGGTCCGATGCGCTGGCGGTGCATTTAAGTGATTGATAATGGGCCTGGATCTCGCCAGGCAGCCGAAAAGTTGGGGAGATAGCTTCCTGGACGGCCAGGCGCTCATCGTCGAGTTGCGCATCGTCTGCGTAAAACAGCGGATGGCCCACCGCGCAGTACAGCAGGGATCGCTCGCTATAAAGCGCCTGGTATTCAAGTCCCGACAATGCACTCGCTTGAGGGACGACACCCACATGCAGGCTACCGTCGAGTACACCCTGCTCAACCTCGTTGGGCGCGATCATGCGGATGTTGATAAGCACGTCCGGCCCACGCTCTTTCAGGTGTGAAAGCGCGTGGGTAATACGCATGTGGGGCAGGGTGACCAGGTTATCCGTCAGACCGATGTTCAGTTCACCTCGCAGATGTCGGTGAAGGCCGTTGACCTCGGTGCGAAAACTCTCGAGAGCGCTGAGTAATTGCAGCGATGACTGATAAACCTCCCGGCCTTCTTCCGTTAGAGAAAACCCCGCACGACCGCGCTGGCACAGGCGAAGTCCGAGACGTTGTTCCAAGTCGCTCATCTGCTGACTAATGGCAGAGCGTCCGATGCCTAACGCGCTCTCCGCAGCTGAAAAGCCCCCGGACTCAACGACGCTGCGGAAGATTCGCAGCAGGCGGATATCAAAATCGCTGACTTGCGCCAGCGGATCGTTTCGGCGGGTGCTCATAGTTTAGCGACCGGTTAACTGAAGATCATAAAAGTGGTGTTTTCCAGACTTTAGGGCCATGGCACTTTAGCTGCAACAGGCCCTGCTACTGCTCGCACACATCGGACGCAGGCCATACACGCCCCATGAGGTCATTCCCATGAATATGCCCGAATCGTCCGACATGTCGTTGGCCAGCCAGCTCAAGCTCGACGCCCACTGGATGCCCTACACCGCAAACCGAAATTTCCATCGGGATCCACGACTGATCGTCGCGGCTCAGGGCAGCTATCTCACGGATGATAAAGGCCGAAAAATCTACGATGGGCTGTCTGGGCTGTGGACGTGCGGGGCAGGGCACACGCGCAAGGAAATCCAGGAGGCGGTGTCCAGCCAGCTAGGGACGCTGGACTATTCTCCGGGGTTTCAGTTTGGTCATCCGCTGTCTTTTCAACTGGCTGAAAAAATCACCGACCTGACTCCAGGAAATCTGAACCACGTTTTCTATACCGACTCCGGATCGGAATGCGCCGACACCGCCGTCAAGATGGTGCGCGCGTATTGGCGGCTGAAGGGGCAAGCGACAAAGACCAAAATGATCGGCCGCGCCCGTGGCTACCACGGTGTGAACATTGCGGGCACCAGCCTGGGAGGTGTTAACGGCAACCGTAAGATGTTCGGACAGTTGATGGACGTAGACCATCTCCCCCATACCTTGCTTGCCAGTAACGCTTATTCGCGCGGGATGCCGGAGCAGGGTGGCATTGCGCTGGCAGATGAAATGCTCAAGCTGATCGAGCTGCATGATGCGTCGAATATCGCCGCGGTGATCGTCGAGCCCATGGCAGGCTCCGCCGGCGTGATTGTTCCGCCGCAGGGTTACCTCAAGCGCCTGCGTGAAATCTGTGATCAGCACAATATCTTGCTGATCTTCGACGAAGTGATTACTGGTTTCGGCCGCACCGGTGCGATGTTCGGCGCCGACAGCTTTGGCGTCACGCCTGACCTCATGTGCATCGCCAAGCAAATCACCAACGGTGCGATTCCCATGGGCGCGGTCATCGCCAGTACCGAGATTTACCAGACGTTCATGAACCAGGCGACGCCTGAATACGCGGTGGAATTTCCTCACGGCTACACCTACTCGGCGCACCCGGTGGCCTGTGCGGCAGGCCTTGCTGCGCTGGATATTCTCCAACGGGAAAGTCTGGTGCAGCAGGTGGCCGAAACAGCCCCCCATTTTGAGCGCTCCTTGCATGGCCTCAAAGGCAGCAAAAGCGTTGTAGACATCCGCAACTACGGGCTCGCGGGCGCCATCCAGCTTGCTCCGCGCGACGGGGACGCCATTGTGCGTCCATTCGAAACAGCCATGAAACTCTGGAGAGCCGGGTTCTATGTGCGCTTCGGCGGCGACACGCTGCAGTTTGGACCGACCTTCAACAGCAAGCCCGAGGACCTGGACCGCATGTTTGATGCGGTCGGTCAGGCCCTCAATCAAATCGACTAACTTATCAATGCTCTCGCGCGCAACTGGGGTTGCCACGCAGAGCGATGGTTCCGGAGTTATACATGAACACCATTCAGCATCTGATCCATGGTGAGCGGGTCAGTGAAGACAACCGCACCGCCGACGTGTACAACCCCTCGACCGGTCAGGTCATCCGGCGGGTACCGCTCGCCAGCCGCGCAACCGTTCAGCAGGCGATTGATTCCGCGAATGCCGCGTTTCCCGCATGGCGTAACACACCCCCTGCGAAACGCGCCCAGGTCATGTTTCGCTTCAAGCAGTTGCTGGAGCTGAACGAGGGGCGCATCGCCCGGCTGATCAGCGAGGAGCATGGCAAGACCCTTGAAGACGCGGCAGGCGAACTCAAGCGCGGAATCGAGAACGTCGAATATGCCTGCGCCGCGCCGGAGATAATCAAGGGCGAGTACAGCCGCAACGTCGGGCCTAATATTGACGCTTGGTCTGACTTCCAGCCGCTCGGCGTGGTGGCAGGCATTACCCCGTTCAATTTTCCCGCGATGGTTCCGCTGTGGATGTACCCATTGGCGATCGCGTGCGGGAATTGTTTCATCCTCAAGCCTTCCGAGCGCGACCCCAGTTCGACGTTGTTTATCGCAGAGTTGTTGCACGAAGCAGGGTTACCCAAAGGCGTGCTCAATGTTGTTCATGGGGACAAGCAGGCAGTCGACGCATTGATAGAAGCTCCTGAGGTCAAGGCGTTGAGTTTTGTCGGGTCGACGCCGATCGCCGAATACATCTATAAAGAGGCAACTGCACGCGGCAAGCGGGTGCAGGCACTGGGCGGCGCAAAGAATCACGCAGTGTTGATGCCGGATGCGGATCTGGACAATGCCGTAAGCGCCTTGATGGGCGCCGCCTTCGGCTCGTGCGGTGAGCGTTGCATGGCGATATCCGTTGCTGTGTGCGTGGGGGATCAAGTTGCGGATGCGCTAATCGCCAGGCTGGTCCCGCAAATCAACGAGTTGAAAATAGGCGCCGGAACTTCCAGTGGCCTTGATATGGGGCCTCTTGTCACAGGGCAACATCGCGACAAGGTCAGCACCTATATAGAAGACGGTGTAATCGCCGGCGCGAGGTTGGTGGTCGATGGTCGTGGGCTTAGCGTGGCAGGGCACGAGAACGGCTTCTTCCTGGGAGGTTGTCTGTTCGATCAGGTCACGCCTGACATGCGGATCTACAAAGAGGAGATCTTCGGCCCGGTTCTGTGCATCGTGCGGGTGGCTAGCCTTGAACAAGCCATGCAGTTGATCAATGACCATGAGTACGGGAACGGCACCTGCATCTTTACCCGAGACGGTGAGTCGGCCCGGCTGTTCTGCGACGAGATCGAAGTTGGTATGGTTGGCGTTAACGTCCCGCTGCCCGTGCCGGTTGCCTACCACAGCTTCGGTGGGTGGAAACGTTCACTGTTCGGCGACCTGCATGCCTACGGGCCTGATGGCGTGCGGTTCTATACCCGTCGCAAAGCGGTTACGCAGCGCTGGCCACAACGTGCGAGCCACGAGGCGTCGCAGTTTGCTTTCCCGAGTCTTTGACCACGGCGTTGGCAAGCGATCAAACACGGGCGCATCTGAGCATTTTTGACCGATATGACAGTTTCGTTAAATAAGTGCTTGACGCCCCTCTGGATCTGTCTATAATTCGCCCCACTTCCGG
>NZ_JARVSX010000037.1:0-23042 GCF_030208975.1 Pseudomonas sp. ME-P-057 | reverse complement strand
CGCCAAATTCGTAGGAGCCGGCTTGCTGGCGAAAGCGGTGTGTCAGGCAAGCAGGATGCTGGCTGTGGCGGCGCCTTCGCGGGCAAGCGCGCTCGTACAGGGGATTTACGGCGTTCGCATGATTTGTGGTGGAAGCAAAATCGTAGGAGCCGGCTTGCTGGCGAAAGCGTAAAACCAGGCGATAGGATCATCGCTGACCAATCCCGTTCGCCAGTATGCCGGTCCTACAGAATTCCACGTTCGCAGCGAGGATTTACGGCCTGAACAGGTGAGCATGCCCAGCCTGGTACAGCGATGACTCGCTGAACACGTCATTGCCCAAAACCCGGCCCACGAGAATCAGCGCGGTGCGTCGGAAGCCTTTGACGCGGACCTTTTCCTCAATATCCGCCAGGGTCCCGGTAACCCAGTCCTGATCCGGCCAACTGGCCCGATGCACCACGGCAATCGGGCAGTCCGTGCCGTAGTGCGGCGTCAGTTCTGCCACGATCCTGCCCAGATTACTCACGCCCAAGTGAATGGCCATGGTTGCGCGATGGCGCGCCAGTTCGCCGAGGGATTCACCGTCGGGCATGTCGGTCTTGTCGGCGTACCGGGTCAGAATCACGGTCTGGGAAACGTCCGGCAGCGTCAGCTCGGTGCCCAGCAGGGCGGCGCACGCAGCGGTGGCGGTGACGCCGGGAATGATCTCGAAGGGGATCTGCAAGTCGCGCAGGCAGCGGATCTGTTCGCCGATGGCGCCATAGAGGCTGGGGTCGCCTGAATGGACACGCGCAACATCCTGACCTTGTGCATGAGCAGATTTCATCAAATCGATGATCTGCTCCAGATGCAGCGAGGCGCTGTTGGTCACCTGAACGGCCTGATGCCCCTCCAGCACCGCTTCGGGCACCAGCGAGCCTGCATAGATAATCACCGGGCAAGTACGGATCAGCCGCTGGCCTTTGACAGTGATCAGGTCCGGGTCGCCGGGGCCGGCGCCGATGAAATAAACGGTCATAGAGTGTCCTGAATGGAATTTAGTACGCGCAGCTTCATTGGATGCGTCGCCGCCCCGCAAAATGTACTCAGCCCTGAGTGATTCGGTCGTCTGCACTCATTCTGCTTCAGTGGGACCGGCTTCAGTCGGGAAGAGGCCATTGTGTGCACCCCCAAATTCGCAGTGTGACGCCTGACGCTTCCCGGCTAAAGCCAGTCCTCCGGGCTTTGGCCCGCCAATGCGAACGTCGCGTGTGCATTTTTGCGGCGAGGGATAACCAGGGTCGCTGGGAAGCCTGACAACCGCTCCGCCATTGCCAGCGCAGCGCTTTCCGCCACGCCGTAGCAACCGGTGCGTTCAAAGGCGATGTCCGAGCGATGAGTCAGCGAGGGCTTGTAAGCAGCAAGGTCGCTGGCGCTGAAAAACGCGACCGCTAACTGCAGTGCGTCAGCCAGGTCGCGAAGGCCAGGCTCATCGGCTTTGGTATCGATGGAGGCGAGGGCGGTGACATCGCGCAACTCAAGCCCATGCTCGCTCAAACATGCCTCCATCAACTGCCGCAGCGCCGATGCCGAGCAGCCGCGCTGACAGCCCAGCCCCACCACCCGCACCGGCCGAGCATCCGGCTGTCTGTCGCCCGCCGGACTCACAAGGCGGGATTCAGGCCGCTGTGAGTCGCGCCTGGCTCACTGCGACGAAACAGCCAGGCGCTGATCCAGCCCAGCGCGACCCAGAACGCAGCGTTGGTCAGCAGCGATGCAAGCTTGAACTGCGTTTGCAGGGCTTCCGGCGCGAGGGCCGAGTGCACCGCTGGCTGGGGAGCGCCTACAAGGTGCGGCACCACCAGAATCAATGCGCCCAGCGCTTTGAGCAGCCAATGCCGGGCGAACACCATCAGTGCCAGGCCGACCACAGTGGACGCTGCAGTGCTCGCCCACCAGATTTGCCGTTGCGTGAGGTCCGCGGCCACAGTGCCGGGCAGCTCTGGCGGCAGTCCGAGGGTGGGCGCTACCACAAACACCGCGTAGCCCGCCAAACCCCAGAGGGCGCCTTCATGAGCACTGGCCGGCGCGCGCAGGGTGTACAGCGCCGCCAGCATCAATGCAAAACCCACTGCCACCACCAGATTGCCGCCGGTGGTAGAAAGCACGCGCTGCCAGCCGTTTTCCGGTTCCCAGGCCTCGGCGTCATGAACATGGCCGGCAGAGGTGCCTTCAGCGTGCTCATGTGCCTGGACCGCCGCAGGCTTTTCCCAGGTTTCCGCCTGAAGAATCAGCGGTGCAACCCAGAAGCTTTGCAGCAGCGTCAGCAGCAGGGCCGCCAGCAGCCCGGTGAATCCGGCTGTTTGCGCGATTCGTTTGAACATGGCAGCAGGCCTCAATGGCAAGGAAAAGCAGAGCTGTGGCGGGTGTCGTGAGCAGCGTTATGCACGGCATCGATGTGGGAGAAACCGGCGAAATAGACCAGGAACGCGCCGAGCAGCATCGCGCCCGCGGCGGCGACGAGACGCTGGCTTTGCGTAGCCGTGGCGGTTGTTGCCGGGGCAGGGTCGGTTGTTGCAGTCGGGCGGGGTGTACTGATGGACATGGCGCTTCCCTCTGAAGTCATTCAGCGGACGGAAAGGCGCAAAGAAACCGCAGGCAATTGCCGACAGTGACGCAACAGCGCCCGCCCACCGCGGGTTTGTTATGTGTCGTTGTCGGGCCGGTCTCCGGGCTCGCGAGGGGCACACGCAGCAACCTTCACTGCGTCAATGCCTGCAAGCGCCACCTTCCCATGTCGTCACCGACACAGTGGATTTGACGCTTCGCTCGCTTACCGTTGCGGGGGCAGCACCGGACTTGCGCACCCGAAGGTCTGCGCGCACCGGTTTCCCGTTTCACCCTGTGAAGGGCACCCGTAACAAGGTGTGTAGGAGACCATGGGGGCCGCACCCCGTCAATCAGCCCGTCAACCGGTCGCTTGATCCGCCCGGTAACGGCGGCGTCGGCACGTCCGGTCGTCGTGCAGTCCACGGCACCGGCAATTGACGCACAGCGGCGATTGACCCGCCTGCGGTCACTGCGTAGCCTTGCGCACTTGAGGTTCGCGGCTGCCTGCTTGATGGGCGCCGGCGCTAAGAAGGGAATGCGGTCACATGCCGCAGCTGCCCCCGCAACTGTAAACGGACAGCGTCATTGCACAGCCACTGCGCGAGCGGGAAGGCGCGATGAATAGCCGTCGCCGATCACAGCATCAGCGAACGGCCGCCGTGAGCCAGGAGACCTGCCTCGAATCGGACTGCCTGTCAGCAGCCGGAGCATTTCACTACAACCGGGCGGGGTGATCCGGTGGCGAATCGAACTGCGCGCCTGCGTCTGCCGGCCCTGCGCTGTTTTCGTCCTCGTTGCCCTGCCGCACGCCTGAGGGCAACCGATGAAAACACTGGCCAAACTCCCCGTCACCATCGTCACCGGCTTTCTCGGCTCGGGCAAAACCACCTTGCTGCGGCACATGCTCGACAATGCCGAAGGCCGGCGTATCGCGGTCATCGTCAACGAATTCGGCGAGCTGGGCATCGACGGCGACATCCTCAAGCAGTGCACCATCGGTTGCACTGAAGAAGAAGCCCTCGGCCGGGTGTACGAACTGGCCAACGGCTGCCTGTGCTGCACCGTTCAGGAAGAATTCTTCCCGGTGATGCAGGAGTTGGTTGCCCGTCGCGGCGACCTCGACCACATCCTGATCGAAACCTCGGGGCTGGCGCTGCCCAAGCCGCTGGTCCAGGCCTTTCAATGGCCGGAAATCCGCAACGCCTGCACCGTCGACGCCGTGATCACCGTGGTCGACAGCCCGGCGGTGCTGGCCGGCACGTTCGCGGCGTTCCCGGATCAGGTCGATGCCCAGCGCAAGCTGGACCCGAACCTGGACCACGAATCGCCGCTGCACGAGCTGTTCGCGGATCAGTTGGCGAGTGCTGACCTGGTCGTTCTCAACAAGGCTGACATGCTCGATGCCGCTGCACTGGCTGCCGTGCGTGCCGAGGTGACCGAAGAGCTGCCGCCTGCGGTGAAAGTCGTCGAGGCCAGCAAGGGCCAGTTGCCGATCAGCGTGTTGCTGGGCCTGGGTGCCGAGTCCGAGCTGCACATTGATGGCCGCAAGACCCATCACGATCACCATGAAGGCGATGACGCTGACGATCACGACCATGATGCGTTTGACTCGATCTCGATCAACTTGCCCCAGGCGGATGAATCGCTGTTGCTCGACGCGCTGACTCAGGCGGTTGTGCAGCACGGCATCTTGCGCGTCAAGGGCTTTGCCGCCATCCCTGGCAAGCCGATGCGCTTGCTGGTTCAAGGCGTCGGCACACGCTTCGACAAGCACTTTGATCGCGCCTGGAAGACCGACGAAGTCCGCGAAACCAGGTTGGTGCTGATCGGCCAGGAACTCGACGCCGCTGTGCTTGAAGCGCAGTTGCGCGCGGCGCTCGGAACGCAGGGCTAACCATGCACCTGCTGCGTACACAGCCCGGCGGCTTCGTTCCCGATGACAGCATTGCCGATCTGGGGCAGACGCCCGCCGAGCTGGTAATCCTGTGCAGCGGTGATTCGCATCTGGCATTGCTCGCCGAAACCGCGCAGCAGTTGCCGGATGATTATCCGACGCTGCGTCTGGCCAATCCGATGCAGGTGCAGAATCACGCCTCGGTGGACCTGTACGTCGACGAAGTGCTGCGTCACGCCAAAGTCATCGTGCTTTCCCTGCACGGCGGCATGAGTTACTGGCGTTACGGCGTCGAGCGTCTCGTGGAGCTTGCGGCCAAAGGGGTCAAGCTGATTCTGGTGCCGGGTTGCGACAAGCCGGACCCTGAGCTGATCGGGCTGAGTACCGAATCTACCGAAGACTGCGAGCGGGTCTGGCACTACCTGCGCCAGGGCGGCAAACACAATGCGCAGGAGTTGCTCAACTTCATTGCCACGCGATGGCTGGGTGGCCTTGCTGCCTGGGCCGAGCCGCAAACCCTGCCGCGCAGCGTGATCTATCATCCGCAAAACCCCAACGCAGATCTGGCCCGCTGGCAGGCCGACTGGCGCGCCGGCCAGCCAGTTGCCGCCGTGCTGTTTTATCGCTCCCATCTGCAGGCGGCCAACACCGGCTTCATCGACGTGTTTTGCGAACGCTTGATGGCGCAAGGGATGAACCCTTTGCCAATGGCCGTTGCCAGTCTCAAGGAGCCTGATTGCCTGGCCGCCGTGCAGGGCTGGATGGATGAGGTCGAGTGCGAAGTCATCCTTAATACCACCGGGTTCGCCCAGTCCAGCCCTGACGCGCCCCATGTGCGTCCGTTTCGCCGCGACATTCCGGTGATTCAGGCCATCTGCGCCCAGGACAACGAACCGGCGTGGCGGGCCAGCGCTCAGGGTCTCGGCCCGCGCGACCTGGCCATGCACATCGCGTTGCCGGAACTGGACGGCCGCATCATCAGTCGCCCCATCAGTTTCAAGGATTTGGCGTGGCGCAGCGAGCGCAGCCAGTCCGATGTGGTGTGCCATCGCGCACAACCGGAGCGGATGGACTTCGTTGCCGAACTGGCCCGACGCTGGGTGCTTCTGGCGCGTACCGCCAACGTCGACAAGCGCGTGGCGCTGATCCTCGCCAATTACCCAACCCGTGACGGTCGCATCGGCAACGGCGTAGGGCTCGACACCCCGGCGGCGGCGCTGAACATTCTGAGCGCGATGCAGCGCGAGGGCTACCCGGTCCAGGACCTGCCCGACACCGGCACGGCACTGATTCACGCCTTGCTCGGTGGCGTCACCAACGACCCGGACAGCCTCGACCAGCGGCCGTGCCACCAAAGCCTGTCGATGGAGGAATACCTGGCAGCGTTTCAGGCGCTGCCTGCCGCCAATCGCGAGGCAGTCACCGCACGCTGGGGAGCGCCACACACCGACCCCATGTGCAGGGACGGACGGATGATGGTCGCCGGCCTGCGCCTGGGCATGACCTTCGTGGGCATCCAGCCGGCGCGAGGCTACAACGTTGACCACAGCGCCGTTTACCACGACCCCGATCTGGTGCCGCCCCACGGCTATCTGGCGTTCTATTTCTGGTTGCGCAATCGCTACGGCGCCCACGCAGTGATCCACGTTGGCAAGCACGGCAACCTCGAATGGCTGCCGGGCAAGGGCGTCGGTCTGTCCGAGCATTGCTGGCCGGATGCGATATTGGGGCCGATGCCCAACATCTACCCCTTCATCGTCAATGATCCGGGTGAGGGCGCCCAGGCCAAGCGGCGCACTCAGGCAGTGATCATCGATCACCTGATGCCACCTTTGACCCGCGCCGAAACCTATGGCCCTTTACGCAACCTTGAACTGCTGGCCGACGAATACTACGAAGCGCAGCTGCTGGATCCGCGGCGCGCCCGGGAACTGCAAAAGGACATTCTTGCGCTGGTCCGCGAAACCCACATCGACCGCGAGCTGGCGCTCGAAGGCGACACTGATGCAGCGGACCCGACCGTATGGTTGCCGCGTCTTGACACCTATCTGTGCGACCTCAAGGAATCGCAGATCCGTGATGGCCTGCATGTGTTCGGCGAATCGCCCACCGGTCGCTTGCGCACCGACACCCTGCTGGCAATGGTGCGTGTGCCCCGCGGCGACGGTCGAGGCGGTCAGGCCAGTCTGCTGCGCGTGCTGAGTCAGGCGCTGGATCTGGATTTTGATCCGCTGGACTGTGACTTGGGCGCGCCTTGGGCAGGTGCCAAACCTCAGGTATTACATGAAGTAAGCCTCGACCCGTGGCGCACCGCAGGTGACACCCGCGAGCGACTCGAGCTGCTGGCAGGTGAGATGATTGAGCACTTGCTGGCGGATTCAGATTTTAAATATTCCTTTGCAAACAATGCGTTGGCAGAGGTAATTGAGAATATGAGCGAGGTTGTGATTCCTCGGTTGGACGCCTGTGGCCCTTCCGAGATGGCGAACCTGCTCGCGGCGTTGAGTGGCCGCTTCGTGCCGGCCGGACCCAGCGGTGCGCCGAGTCGCGGACGGCTTGACGTACTGCCCACTGGGCGCAATTTCTTCTCGGTGGACGTGCGCAATCTGCCCACCATGACGGCTTGGAGAATCGGCTTTCAATCCGCAAATCTGTTGCTGGAGAGGCACTTACAGGATCATGGTGATTATTTACGTCAAATCGGGCTATCGGTTTGGGGCACTGCGACGATGCGCACCGGAGGTGACGATATCGCCCAGGCCATGGCGCTGATGGGCGTGCGGCCCGTGTGGGCGACCGGCAGTCAACGCGTGGATGATTTTGAAATCCTGCCGCTGAGCCTGCTGGACCGCCCGCGGGTTGACGTCACGCTGCGGGTTTCGGGATTCTTCCGGGATGCGTTCGCCAATTTGATCCGGCTGTTCGATGCGGCCGTCCAGGCCGTGGCGGCGCTGGATGAGCCCGATGACATGAACCCGCTGGCGGCTCGCGTCAGGCAGGAACGAGCGCAGATGCAGCGCGACGGTGTGGATGCCGAGCAAGCGGCGAAGCAGGCCGGCTGGCGGATCTTCGGCGCCAAGCCGGGCGCGTACGGTGCAGGTGTGCAGAACGCCATCGACGGGCGCCTGTGGCAGAGCCGTGAAGACCTCGCCGAGGTTTACCTGAACTGGGGCGGCTACGCCTATGGCGGGAGCGATGAAGGAACGCCTGCGCGGGACGGTTTTGCCAAACGCCTGAGCCAGGTTCAGGCCGTCCTGCAAAACCAGGACAACCGCGAACACGACTTGCTGGATTCCAACGACTATTACCAGTTTCAGGGCGGCATGCTCGCAGCGGCGGAAAGCCTCGCCGGCGCCAAGGTTGCCAGTTACCACGGCGACAACAGCCAGCCTGATTTGCCCAGGATACGCACCCTCAAGGAGGAGCTGAACCGGGTCGTGCGTTCACGGGCTGCCAATCCGAAATGGATCGAGGGGGTCAAGCGTCACGGCTACAAGGGCGCGTTTGAAATGGCCGCGACGGTGGATTTTCTGTTTGCCTTCGACGCCACCACCGAGCTGATCGACGACCATCAGTACGCTCTGCTGGCCGACGCTTACCTGCTGGACGCCTCAACCCGCGACTTCATTCAGCAACACAACCCCGATGCGCTGCGCGACATGACCGAACGCATGCTCGAAGCGCAACAGCGAGGCCTGTGGCAGGCGCCGGGCGAATACCGCGAGGCGCTGGAGAATCTGTTGCTGGACATCGAAGAGTCATGAATCAACGGTCAGCTGCCATCGCGAACTGCCCACTTGCGCTTGCCGGCGCACGCCACCACCCCACTCATTGATGCACAAGCAGGGCCCGATATGACCGACATTCCACATTTTCCTCTGGCTGCTGTCGTCGGTGCCGATGACCTGAAGCTTGCGCTATGCCTGACCGCCATCGATCCGAAAATAGGCGGTGTGTTGATCGAAGGGCCGCGCGGCATGGCCAAATCGACGCTGGCCCGCGGCGTGGCAGATTTGCTGGCAAGTGGTCAGTTCGTGACGTTGCCGTTGGGCGCTACTGAAGAACGGCTAGTCGGAACGCTGGACCTGGACGCCGCGCTGGGTGAGGGCCGCGCGGCGTTTTCGCCAGGCGTACTGGCCAAGGCGGACGGCGGCGTGCTGTATGTCGATGAGGTCAATCTGCTCCCGGACCATTTGGTCGACCTGCTGCTGGACGTGGCGGCCAGCGGCGTCAATCTGGTGGAGCGTGATGGCCTGTCTCACCGCCACCCGGCGCGCTTCGTTCTGATCGGCACCATGAACCCGGAAGAGGGCGAACTGCGGCCCCAACTGCTCGACCGCTTTGGGCTGAACGTGGCGCTGAGCGGACAGACGCTGCCGGAGCAGCGTGGGCAGATCATCCGTCGTCGTCTGGATTTCGACGCGGCCCCCGAAGCGTTTTGTCAGCAGTGGGCAACGCAGCAGCAAGCGCTCAAGGCCCGTTGTGAAAGCGCCCGGGGGCTGTTGGGGACCATTGCCCTGGATGACGCAAGTCTGGGGTTGATCACCGAGCGCTGTTTTGCAGCAGGAGTCGACGGCTTGCGCGCGGATCTGGTGTGGTTGCGAGCCGCTCGCGCGCATGCAGCCTGGCGCGGAAGTTCTGCTATCGCCGAGGCCGACATCGATGCCGTGGCCGACTTCGCCCTGCGTCACCGACGCCGCGCACCGCAACCGCCTCGGCAGTCATCGCAACCGGCTGAGCAACCCCCACAACCTCCACAACCCCCACAATCGCAACAGCCGACGCAACCATCCTTGCCCCGGCCAGCACTCGATCAGCCGCCATCCCGCACATCCGAGAGCCCGGCCGACGCGGGTCAAACGGACCATAAGCCGCCGCAGGACGGCGAGGGCAGTTGGGGCGAGTTGCCCGCACGCGGTGTGGTGACGGGCGCCCGTAAAGAAGTGCCGCACTGGCCAAAAAAGCCCTAGGCATTCGCTCCCGTCAGTGGTCGGGGGTGAATGCCAGCCCTAAGCCGGGCGCACTCGGCGGCGGCAGGAACGGCGCTGCCCGCACAGGCAGCCATGGAGCGATAGCCTGGCTGCCGACGTTATTGCGTGGCCGACCGCGCGTGCGTGCCGATCTGGTTCACCAACCCCGCAGCCGGCGACCGCAGCAATTGTGGCTGGTGATTGTGGACGCATCGGCATCGACTCGGCGGCATCAGGCGCTGAGTCTGGCCAAAGGCTTGCTGGCAGGTGTGTTCGATGACGCCTATCGGCAGCGCGCTTGGCTGGCCTTGCTGACCGCCAGCGGCAACGACGCGCGCTGGCAGCATCAGGGGCTCAGGGCCAGCGCGGCGTTGCAGCCATGGCTGGATGCGCTGGGGGCTGGAGGAGGTACGCCGTTGGCCGAGGCGATCAATCAGGCCGCCGAGTGGTCGGCCGTGCGTCACAAACGCTACCCCGCAGAGCAGCAACGGGTGTTGATCGTCACTGACGGGCGAGTCAAGCATGTCCCGCCCCTGGCTCCATTCTCAGGCCCCGTGCTGCTGGTCGACATCGAGCGCGGTCCCATCAGGCTGGGGCGCGCCCGGGAAATCGCCCGGCAGCTCGACGCAGATTACCGCCACCTCGACGACTGCTGAACGGCGTTTGGCCTGGAAACGTCTCAGGCCGGCATGGTCCACGGCTCAAGACGATAACCTTCGTCACTGATTTCCGCGCGGGCTTGCTCGAGCAGCTGTGCCAGCTGCTTGGGATCGCAGTACGCGCTGCTCGGAATTTGCTTGCGACCAATACGGGTGCTGGTGCGATCAACAACGGTCAGACTCAGTTCGCCGTTACCGTCTTGAGGGGCCCAGGCCACACAGCGGAAGGGTTCGAAGGCGTGGCCGGCAATCAGCAAAGCATCGTTAAAGCGCAAAGGGGCGTTCATGGAATGTCCTCAAAGTGCCCGGTCTCTGTGGTGCACCGGCGGTGGGCGTTTCGCTCGGTGGATACTTGTACTGATGATCGCTATCCACGGCTGAGTCACACCCGGTATTGAAAATTTCCGATTTATTTACACCGGTGGCCCTTCTTGTTTTGCATCGGGACCTCCGGCGACTTGCTGCTATCACCGGCGAAACCGCAGCAGCGCGGGTCGTCGTGGCTGAAAGCTGCTAAGCACGTTTCGATCTTAGCCTTAGAGGGAAACGGTCCAAGGGCGCGTCAATAAACTTGCTATGGTGTCAATCGGCCTTCACAAGGCACTGTTTCACAAATGTTTTCACGATTGATCTCTCTCGACTCGGCGCCTAGGAAACTCACATGCACGATCTGGCCTCCACACGCCACCTGCTGATTGTCGAACCGTGCGAAGAATGCCTGCAACTGATCCCCGGCCTGCACATTGCGGGTTGGGAAGTCGAGACCTGTACGCTTGAGCAGGCGGTGTCGCGGCCCTGTGATGTGGGGCTTATCCGCCTGCTGCCCGAACACTTCGAACACCCCGATGCAGTAAAGAACCTTATTTCCCGCAGCAACACTGAGTGGATTGCAGCGCTGACCAGTGAAGACCTGCGCCGCGAGCTCGTCGGTGACTTTGTGTGCGAGTGGTTCTTTGACTTCCATACGTTGCCCTTTGATGTCGCCCGGGTGCAGGTGACGCTCGGACGTGCCTATGGCATGGCACGTCTGCGGGCCAAAGGCACGGAGTATGGCGAAAGCGCAGGGCAGAAGCTGTTGGGAGAAAGCCGGCCGATGCGCGAGTTACGCCGGCTGCTGACCAAGCTGGCCCCGACCGAATCGCCAGTGCTGATTCGTGGCGAAGGCGGCACCGGGAAAAAGCTGATTGCGCGCACCCTGCATGCGCAATCCCAGCGGCGGGAGCAGCCGTTCGTGACGGTGAACTGTGCGACGACGCCCGAACATTTGTTGCAAGCGGAGCTGTTTGGCGAGGTCGGCAAGGGAGGTGACGGGCTGCGCCAGCGCATGCCTGGGCGCATAGAAGAAGCTGACGGCGGCACGCTGTTTCTTGACGAAGTCGGCGACCTGCCGCTGGAAGTACAGGCCAATCTGTTGCGCTTTCTGCAGCAGCGTCACGTTGAGGTGGACGGCGAACGGGTGCCCGTGGACGTGCGTGTGGTGGCGACGACCCATGTCGATCTGGAAGCGGCGATCCGCATGAAGCGCTTTCGCGAAGACCTTTATTACCGGCTCAACGTCTTGCAGGTAGGCACTGCGCCATTGCGAGAGCGGCATGGTGATCTGGCCTTGCTGGCCAATCATTTCGCTCAGTTCTACAGCCGCGAGACCGGCCGACGCGCGCGTAATTTCAGTCAGGACGCCCTGGTTGCCATGGGCAAGCATGACTGGCCCGGCAATGTGCGAGAGCTGGAAAACCGGGTGCGTCGCGGGCTCGTGTTGGCCGAAGGTCGGCAGATCGAAGCATTTGACCTGGGGTTGCTTGGCGAGGATGCGTTCAGTTCAAGCATGGCCACCCTGGAAGAATACAAGTCCCGGGCCGAACGGCAGGCGCTGTGCGACGTGCTGACCCGCCACAGCGATAATCTCAGCGTTGCTGCCAAGGTGCTGGGCATCTCGCGCCCGACGTTCTACCGTTTGTTGCACAAGCACCAGATCAGATGATGACGCCGGTGGCGGACGGGAGCACCTGCGCGTCCAGACAGATGTGCTTAACGGTTCAATAGCTGCGCTACATGCTGGAGGGCCTGCGCGCTGCGGTGTCGCCAATTCCCGCCAATCACCTCAAAAGGCTGCTCGTGGGCGATCAGCCATTGCCGGCTGGCTTCGAAGAATGCCTGGCGTTCGCTCAGCTCCGGCTGGCAGCGCTGCCCGTCGTCGGTCCACTCCACGTCTTCCGGTGACAGCAACAGGTGCAAATCGTATTGGCGTTCGGCGATGGCTGGCTCCAGCCAGGTCGGACAAGCGCTGAACAGCGCTCGGCTCCACAGGATGTTGCTCAGCAGGTGGGTGTCGAGGATCAGCAGCGAAGGGTTAAGTGCTCGCGCGACGTCTTCCCGGGCCAGCTGTTCCCGGGCGATGAGGTCGATGTCGGCGTACGTGGTGTCCCGCTGAACCTCGTCAATGAACTGACGCACATATTCGCCCACCAGCAGGCCGCCAAAGCACTGTTGAATCTCTTGCGCCAGCCAGCTTTTGCCGCTGGACTCGGGACCTGTCAGGACCATTACTTTCATGGGTATCAACGCACCAGCGCAGGGTCGGCGCGCCAGTCACGCCAGCCCTGCACCGCCAGCAATGTGAACAGGGCGTACAGGGCGGCGGTGAGGTACAGCGCTTTGTAGAGGAACAGGCCGACGAAGATGACGTCGAGCAGGATCCACAACGGCCAGCATTGCACGCGCTTTTGCGCCATCCACACCTGCGCCACCAGGCTGTAGCCGGTCAGTGCAGCGTCGAGCCAGGGCTGCGCGGCGTCAGTGAAGTGCGCCATGGCCGCGCCCAGCACTGCGCTGACCACCGCCCCGGCGAGCAAGCTGAGCAACAGGCTGCCGCCACCCAGCGACGTGACTGCGCGGCCGCTGTCCGCTGCGCCGCGTCGAGTCCATTGCCACCATCCATACAGCTGCAGGGCGGCGTAGATCACCTGCAAGAGCATGTCGGAGTAGAGCTTTACGTCAAAAAAGATCCAGGTGTACAGCAACACCATGACCAGGCCGATGGGCCAGCACCATGGGTTCTGTTTGACTGTCAGCCACACGGCGATGACACCGAGTGCGGCGGCGAACAGCTCAAGCCCTGACATGGCGACTCCTGAAGAAAGGATGAAAAAACCGGTCGGCGATTGTATGCGCTTTGGCATTGGAAGTGGGGCGCGATGGCCCGTCGGATGCTTCTGTAAACACAGCAGAAAAACAGGCGCGCTCCATAGAGGAAATGTAACGACGACGGGGTAAACGTCAAAGCCTTCGCGCCAGTATTCATGCTAGCGCGCTCGTCAGAAAGGTCTGCTAGGATCGCCGCGCTGATGCCCGAGCCAGACAGCTGGAGCGTTCATGCTTTTTTTACGCTCGACCGTTTATCGTTCGCGCCACAGTGGGTCATACATATCAAGAGAGCCTTGCCATGAGCAGGTTCCAGCCGGGGGAATGATGGATCTTTGGACCGCCATACAGGCGTTGATACTTGGGGTTGTAGAAGGGCTGACGGAGTTTTTGCCGATTTCCAGCACAGGCCATCAGATCATCGTCGCCGACCTGATCGGCTTCGGCGGCCAACGTGCGATGGCCTTCAATATCATCATTCAGCTGGGGGCGATCCTGGCGGTGATGTGGGAGTTCCGCCGCAAGATCCTGGACGTCGTCACCGGACTGCCGACCCGGCCCGAGGCGCGGCGCTTCACCGCCAACCTTATCGTGGGCGTTTTGCCGGCCATGGTTCTGGGCGTGCTGTTTTCCGATCTGATTCACGAATACCTGTTCAACCCGATCACCGTCGCCGTCGCGCTGGTGGTAGGCGGCTTTATCATGCTCTGGGCCGAGAACCGTCAGCATGTCATTCATGCCGAAACGGTCGATGAGATGACCTGGGTGGATGCCTTGAAAGTCGGTTTCGCCCAGTGCCTGGCGATGATCCCCGGGACGTCGCGCTCGGGCTCCACCATCATCGGCGGCCTGCTGTTCGGCCTGTCGCGCAAAACCGCGACGGAGTTTTCGTTCTTTCTGGCGATGCCGACCATGGTCGCGGCGTCGGTGTATTCGGGCTACAAATACCGCGACCTGTTCCAGCCCGGTGACCTGGCGGTGTTTGCGGTCGGCTTCATCGCCTCGTTCATCTTTGCCATGATCGCCGTTCGCGCGCTGCTCAAGTTCATTGCCACCCACAGCTACGCCGTTTTCGCCTGGTACCGTATCGCCTTTGGTTTGCTGATTCTGGCGACCTGGCAGTTCGGCTGGGTCGATTGGTCCAGCGTGCAGGGCTGAGGGTGAGATGACACTACGCTCAGATCCTCAACACGCGGGTCGCACGGCTGCCGGCAGGCCCGCCGCCGTGCGCTTCCTGAAACTAAAGCTGCTGGCGCTGCTGCTGTTGTGCGCCTTGCCCGTATACGGGGTGGCGACGTATTGGTCGGGCGGAGGGAGTTGGCTACCGGCTGCGGTTTATGCGCTGATGAGTGTGATCACGTCCGCCCTGTATGGCTATGACAAGCAGCAGGCGCAGCGCGGCGGCCAACGTACGCCGGAGAAGTTGTTACACGCGGGCGAATTGCTCGGCGGCTGGCCCGGCGCGTTGCTGGCACAGCAAGTGTTCCGCCACAAAACCCGCAAATTCTCCTACCAACTGGTGTTCTGGCTGATCGTTCTGCTGCATCAGCTGTTCTGGATGGACCGTCTGCTCTTTGGCGGTAACTTCTTGTCCCGGCATCTTTTTTGAGCAATGGGCTGCGCGCAGGCTTTCACAGCTTCAGTGCCGCCTGACGCCATTTAGGCAGCTTGGCCGCCACCTGTTGGTGAGAGCGGGCCAGTAAATCGGTCAGCTCTGCGTCGCCCATGGCCAGCGGGTAGGTCAGGGTGATCCAGTGAGCGCGTGCAAGATAGGGCGCCGGTCGCACGCCGGGACGGTCGACATACCCGAGGAAGAGCTCGGGCCCGACCTTGAACGACAGGTCATTGCCCGCCAGGCCCATCATCGCAAACATCTTGGTGTCGGCGATGGAAAACACCCGCACGCCGCCCCATTTGTAATCTTCCCGGGCGCCTGGCAGCGCAAGGCAATAGGTGGCGACTTGTTCGACGTTCATGGGGTCTCCCGAATTTAGAGGGTGGGTCCGGCGCAATGCCGCGCTGCTGGGCCGCAGAAGCCAATGTGCCCAAGCGCTGGCGGTTGCGTATCGCAGTGTATCCGATGGCGCTGCGGACAACTCTCTGGGCGTTTCACGCGTGCCTGCGACATATCCCCGACACTTCACGCCGTTTCAATGGACGCCATCGGACGGGCCTGACGGGCCTGTCAGCCCCCCATTGTCGCCGCGAGAAGTCTCATGCAAATCACCGCACAACACTGTTCAAACCCTGCCGAGCAGCGCCGCACATCCCGCCCGCGCTGGCGGCTTTCACGGCTGGCCGCTGCTTTGCTGCCACTCGCAGCCTTCAGCATCGCGGCTGCCGAGGCTGCCCAAGCGGTCAAGGGTGCGCAAATAGCGGGTCAGGCGGCGACAGCAGCGTCAATGTCGACCGCTAATATGGCCGATGGACTGGGCACGCTGCAGCATGTGCGTGCCGGTGTACTGGACGTTTCTTATGCCGAAGTCGGCCCGGCGGACGGTCCGGTGGTGATCCTGCTGCACGGCTGGCCTTACGACATCCACAGTTACAGCGCGGTGGCCCCGCTGCTTGCGGCTCAGGGTTATCGGGTGCTGATCCCGTCCGCGCGCGGCTACGGTGACACCCGCTTCCTGTCAGATCAGACGGCGCGCACTGGTCAGCCCGCGGCACTGGCCACCGATGTCATCGACTTCATGGATGCCCTCGGCGTGAAAACGGCGGTCCTCGGCGGGTACGACTGGGGCGCGCGCTCGGCGGACATCGTCGCCGCGCTGTGGCCGGAGCGGGTCAAGGCTCTGGTCTCGGTGAGCGGCTATCTCATTGGTAATCAGGCGGCGGGCAAAAATCCGCTGCCGCCCAAAAGCGAGCTGCAGTGGTGGTATCAGTTTTATTTTGCGACTGAGCGCGGCGCGGCGGGCTACGACAAAAATCGCCATGATTTCGCCAGGTTGATCTGGCAGACCGCTTCGCCGCAGTGGGCGTTCGACGATGCGACGTTCGAGCGCAGCGCGGTCGCGCTGGATAACCCGGACCATGTCGCGATCACGGTTTCCAATTACCGATGGCGCCTGGGCATCGTGCCGGGTGAACCTCGCTACGCTGCAGCCGAACAGCGTCTGGCGCAGACGCCGGACATCACGGTGCCAGCCATTGCGCTGGAAGGCGACGCCAATGGGGCGCCGCATCCGTCGCCGCAAGACTATGCCAGGCACTTTACCGGCAAGTACGCGTTCCGCCTGGTCAGCGGAGGCATTGGCCATAACCTGCCGCAGGAAGATCCGCAGGCGTTCGCCCAGGCGATAATCGATGCCGATCATCTGTAGCTTGCCCGCCAAAGGCTTTGCCTGACGCGCCTTCAGCGTGCATAGCGGGTGAAGATCAGGTCGGTGGCGGCGGGCAATTTGTTGTGGCAGGCGAAACAGCTGTTGACGAGTTTTTCGCCGGGGTTGGGTTTGCCGTTTTCAAATTGTCCGTAACCCCAGCCGCCAGTAGTGGCGAAACGGCGGGAGTCTTTGACCTCGATCTGCACATTGGTCGGCTCGCCTGCGACAAACGACTGTTCCCGACCAAAGACTGCGTTGTTCTGTGCGGACGCCTCGTAGGTGTAGGCGAGGCGAGCAATGATGGCGCCGTCCGGGAACGGCAGTGTGCCGTCTCTGTAAGCTTGCATGGCGATGTCATTGGCCAGAATCACGCGGATGTCCGGCTTGTCACCCGCCTCATGGGCGATGCTCACAAAGGGCCAGTCGCGGTAGCCGGCTGGCAGCGTTACGCCGAACACCGGGGAGCCGGCTGACGGCGCAGTTTCAGCGGGTTGCGGATCCACGGCCCACGACGGACCGCAGATAAAACCAGGGACGCTGACGATTATCACGGCGTGGCGAATGTGACCAGGCATCTCGAAGTCTCCTGAGGCGAACTATGTTGACCGCAGCGACCCAATGTCGCCACGCCCGGCGGTGAAATCATTCACTCTGTAGCCACGTGCAGCGCCGGGTGTCCGCGCAAGGCGTCAACGATGAAATCGACGAAACTTCGCACGCGCATAGAAGCACTGCGTCGCTCGCGGTAGATCACGTGAACGGGCAGGGCAGGCCCTTCGTAACGCTGCAATACCCGCTGCAGGCGTCCGTTTTCGAAATCGTCATGCAAGGGGTAATTCAGGCAACGGATCAGGCCGGCGCCATGAGCCGCGGCGTCGATGGCCGCCTGCACCGTCGCGCAGCTGAGCTGGCAGCGCGCCTTGATGCAGGTGGGCGAGCCTTGTTCCTGAAAGTCCCAATGCACGCAGCCCTTGAAGGCGTGAGTTGCGATCAGCCGATGGCGCTTCAGGTCGTCAGGCTCGGCTGGCACCCCGGATGCCGACAAATACGTCGGGCTGGCGCAGACCACTGACGTCACGAAGCCGACCGGCCGCGCGATCAGCGATGAATCAGGCAGAGTACCGATCCAGACCGCTACATCCAGACCTTCCTCGTTGATGTGGGGAAAACGGTCGTGGTAATGGGCGAACAGAGTGATCTGCGGGTACGCGTCCAGGTACTCGGCGAGCATCGGTGGCATCACGTGCCGGCTGAACAGCGAGGGCATCAGAACGGTCAGGCTACCCTGTGGCTTGACGTGCAACCCCTTGGCCGAGGCCTCGGCTTCGCTGACGGCTTTCAAAATGCGCGAGCAATCGGCCATGAACGCCGAGCCTGCCGGGGTCAGCACGACGCCCTGGGTGCTGCGCTGCAGTAACACCACGCCCAGACGCGCTTCCAGCCGGGCAATGGCGCGCGCCATTGTGGCGCCCGAAACATTGAGCCGGCGGGCCGCCGAAGCCAGGCTCGGACGCTCCGACAGCGCCTCGAACATGGCCATTTCATGGTACCGGTCCATCAGCGGGCCTGTTGCACGTCAGGCCGCAGCGCCGGGTCGTTACCCAGCCGCTCGGTAAGAAAATCCACAAACGTGCGCACTTTCGCCGGTATTCGATGACTTTTGGTGTAGACCACCTGAATCGGCAGCGCCGGGGGCTCGTAATCGCGCAGCACCCGTTCCAGCGTGCCGGCAGCGACCAGACTGGCGACTTGATAGGACAGCACGCGAGTGATCCCCCAGCCCAGCGCCGCGATATTGATAGCCGCCTGATTGGCGGTGACCACCAGGCGTGGCTGACAGCGAACGCTCAAGGCCTGGCCCTGATCCACAAACTGCCAGTCGCTCAACAGGTGGCTGGCGGACGACATCACGATGTTGGCCGAGCCAAGTTCGGCGGGAAGCGCAGGCCTGCCATGACGCTCGAAGTACGCCGGGGCGCCGCAGACCACCTGCCTGACTTCACCGACCTTGACCGCCTCCAGGCTGGTCTCTTGCAGATGACCGATGCGGATGGCGACGTCGATGCCCTCATCGGCCATGTTCACGACGCGATCCACCAGTAAAGCGTTGACCTGAACGGAGGGAAACTGATCCAGGTACGCAGCGAGCAAGGGTGCGATGAACAATTCGCCAAACAGCACGGAGGCAGTCACCGTCAACTGCCCGCACGGCACTGAATAGCTGCCGGCGGCCGCTTCTTCGGCTTCCGCGACTTCGCCCAGAATGCGCCGACAGTCTTCCAGATAACGCTGGCCGGCTTCGGTCAGGCGCAGGCTGCGTGTGGTGCGCGCCAATAGCTGGGTGCCGATTCGCGCTTCCATGGCAGCAATCACCCGCGTCACGCTGGGCGGGGAAATGTTCAATCGCCGTGCCGCTGCGGCGAAACCCTCCTGGTCAGCCACGGCCATGAATATCCACATTTCCTGGAAGCGATCCATACCTGATCCTGTCTGCAAGGGCGGCGGCGGGGCTTTCTACTCCTTGACTGACTGCACGCCAATCATGGCGTGATCTCAACGTTAGCCGAATCACCCAATCGCGCAATCCAGCATTGCGCTGGACGAAATAATCGTGACGCCAGGCGGTGTTCAACCTTGAGGGAAATGCTTCGGGCGGCCTGCGTTAAGCGGCGGGTGTCATCAGCCTCAGGGGTGCCCACGACCTCCACTGGACGCCAGGTCCGCCAGAATCGGGCAGTCCGGGCGGCGATCGCCCTGACAGTGGCTGACCAGATCCTGCAGGGTGTCTCGCAGCCCGGCCAGCTCGGCGATCTTCTGGTTGAGCTCCACGATGTGCTGGTGCGCGAGGGCTTTGACATCGGCGCTGGCACGTCCTCGGTCCTGCCACAGGGTCAGCAGTTTGCCGACCGCTTCCAGCGAAAACCCCAGGTCGCGCGAACGTTTGATGAAGGCCAGGGTGTGCAGCTCGTTGGGGCCGTAGACCCGGTAACCGCTGTCGGTGCGGGTGGCGGCCGGAAGCAGGCCGATGGACTCGTAATAGCGAATCATCTTGGCGCTCAGGCCACTGCGTTTGGCCGCTTGTCCGATGTTCATGGTGCGTCTCCAGTGTGCTCTGGTGTCCAGGTTTTCAGCAGCAGGACGTTGCTCACGACGCTGACGCTGGACAGGGCCATGGCAGCGCCTGCGAGCACCGGGTCGAGCACGCCGAATGCGGCCAGTGGAATCCCGATCAGGTTATACACAAAGGCCCAAAACAGATTTTGCCGGATCTTGGCGTAAGTCCTGCGGCTGATGTCGAGGGCGGCGGGGATGAGCCTTGGATCGCCGCGCATCAGGGTGATGCCGGCGGCGTGCATGGCCACGTCCGTTCCGCCGCCCATGGCGATGCCGACGTCGGCGGCGGCCAGGGCAGGGGCGTCGTTGATGCCGTCGCCCACCATCGCCACCACTGAGGTTTTTTTCAGCGTTTCGACCTTGGCGGCCTTGTCGGCGGGCAGCACTTCGGCGTGGACGTCAGCGATGCCCAGCGCTTCGGCGACGACCCTGGCGCTGCCGCGATTATCGCCGGTCAGCAGGTGGCTGCTGATGCGTCGCGTGTCCAACAGTGCAACGGCCTCGGCGGCGCCGGCCTTCAGCGTGTCGCCAAAGGCAAACAAACCAAGCACCTGTCGCTGGGGGGCGGATTCAATCAGCCACGACAATGTGCGTCCTTCGGCCTCCCAAGCCACGGCGTCGTCGGCCAGCGCGCCCGGTGTCAGGCCGCTTTCTTCCAGCAGACGATGGTTGCCGAGCGCCAGATCGCGGCCTTGCAGGGTACCGCCGACACCCCGTCCCGGCAGCGCACGGCTGTTGCTGACCTCGGCAAGGACCAAACCTCGGGCAGCCGCCATGTCCAGCACCGCTTTGGCCAAAGGGTGTTCGCTGCCCCGCTGCAGCGCGCCCGCCAATTGCAACAGCGCGTTCTCATCAGTGCCAAACGCGGGATCGACCACCATGTGCGTAACGTTTGGAGTGCCCGAGGTCAGCGTGCCGGTCTTGTCGAACACCACTGCAGTCACCTCATGGGCGCGTTGCAGGGCTTCGGCGTCCTTGATCAGAATGCCATGACGAGCCGCGACGCCGGTGCCGGCCATGATTGCCGTGGGCGTCGCCAGGCCCAGCGCGCAAGGGCAGGCAATCACCAGCACGGTGACCGCATTGATCAGCGCGTTCTCCAGCGAAGCCCCGGCCAGTAGCCAGCCGGCGAGTGTCGCCATCGCTACCAATAGAACCACCGGCACAAACACCTGACTGACCCTGTCGACCAGGTGCTGGATCGGCGCCTTGGCGGACTGCGCAGCCTCCACCAGCCGGATGATGCGCGCCAGCACGGACTCCGCGCCCAAGGCCCAAGTATTGATGAGCAAGCGTCCTTCGCCGTTGATTGCACCGCCCGTGACCTTGTCGCCGGGCTGCTTGGGCACTGGCAGGCTCTCGCCGCTGATCAGCGCTTCGTCGGCATGGCTCTGCCCTTCGACGACCTCGCCGTCCACCGGAAACCGCTCGCCCGGCTTCACCACTACACGATCGCCGATGCTCAGCGAGCTGATGGCGACGTCCACTTCCTGACCGTCCACCAGCATGATTGCGCGCTCGGGCCGCAACGCTTCCAGCGCCCGAATCGCGCTGGCCGTCTGGCGTTTGGCACTGCTCTCCAGGTACTTACCCAGCAGGACGAGGGCGATGACCACTGCCGAGGCCTCGAAGTACAGATGCGGCATGGTCCCCGGCGCAGCTGTGAGCCATTGATAAACGCTCAAGCCGTAACCGGCACTGGTGCCCAGCGCGACCAGCAGGTCCATGTTACCGGCACCCGCGCGCACAGCCTTCCACGCCGCCGCATAGAAACGCGCCCCAAGCACAAACTGCACCGGTGTCGCCAGCACGAACTGCAGCCACGCCGGCAACATGCCGTGCACGCCGAACGGCTGCAGGATCATCGGCGCCACCAGGGGCAAAGCCAGCACCGCAGCGACGATCAAATGCCAGCGCTCGGTATCGTGCCGCTTGCGTTGGTCGGCCTGCTGAACCTTGCTGTCCTGCTCAAGGCTTGCCGTGTAACCCGCCTTGTCGACGGCCTCGATCAGCACCGCGGGGTCAATGCGGCTGCTGACCTGCACATGAGCACGTTCGTTGGCCAGATTGACCGTGGCGACTTCAACGCCGGGGACTTTGCGCAACGCGCGCTCGACCCGGCCGGCGCAGCTGGCGCAGGTCATGCCGGCAATGGGCAGATCGAATGTTTCTGGACTGGGCATCGTGGACACTCCGGCGAGTCGATTGGCAGTAAGGATCAACCTTGCCACGCTGGCAAGGTCAAGGGGCGTTTTGCAGATGGGCGTCCCCATGCCGCGTCGGCCCGGTGCCCACGACAGACGATGCCCGAGCTGACACACTGAATGCCTTTTTCAATCACGCGAGCGGCCGTCCGTGTACGACTTCAACGATTTGTACTACTTCGTGCAGGTGGTGGAACACAAGGGCTTCGCCGCTGCCGCACGCAAGATCGATGTGCCGAAGACCAAACTCAGCCGGCGCATCGCGCAGCTGGAAGACCGGCTGGGCGTGCGCCTGATTCAGCGCACCACGCGCAAGTTCACGGTGACGGAGGTGGGGCTGGACTATTACCGGCACTGTGTGGCGATGCTGGTCGAGGCCGATGCCGCCGAGAAGGTGGTCGAGCAGTCTAGGTCAGAGCCCCAGGGCATCGTGCGGATCAGTTGTCCGCCGGCGCTGGGGGCGATGGGCGTCAGTGATTCGATCGTCAAGTTCATGGTGTTGCACCCTAAAGTTCAGATTCAGGTAGAGAGCACCAACCGTCGTGTGGATGTGCTGGGCGAGGGCTATGACGTCGCGTTGCGGGTGCGGTTTCCGCCGCTGGAGGACGAGAATCTGGTGATGAAGGTGTTGGGCGAGAGTCATCAGAAGCTGGTGGCGCGGCCTGCGCTATTGGCGGGCGTGGTGCTGCGTGCGCCGCCTGATTTGGCGGGGCTGCCGAGCATGGATCTGGCGCCGGCGAACCGTGATCATCGCTGGTCGTTGATCGGGCCGGGCGGTGAGCGGGTGGAGGTGGGGCATCAGCCGCGGTTTGTGAGTTCGGATCTGGATGCGCTTCATCGTGCGGCGGTGGCCGGGGTGGGGGTGGTGCAGTTGCCGGAGATTATGATTCGTCGGTCGTTGGAGGAGGGGCATTTGGTGGAGGTGTTGCCGGGGTTTCGGCCGCCGAGCGGGTTGATTCATGCGGTGTTTGCGTCGAGGCGGGGGTTGTTGCCTTCGGTGCGGGGGTTGGTGGATTTGCTGGCGGAGGATTTTGGAGTGAATGCGAGGGCGGACCGGGAGGCATGTGAGTTGGCAGGCAAGGTTTAGGTTTTTCTGCTTTTTACGATCAAAATCAAGATCAAGATCAAGGGCGTCGGCCTAACGGCCTCGGTTTCGCCTTCGGCGA
>NZ_JARVSX010000059.1:0-26175 GCF_030208975.1 Pseudomonas sp. ME-P-057 | reverse complement strand
ACTGGGATACGCGGTGCTTGAGTGGGACTGGCTTTAGCCGGGAAGAGGCCAGCGTGGACACCCTTCATTTTGCGGTGTGGCCACCGACGCTTTCCCGGCTGAAGCCGGTCCCACGGGGATATGCGGTGCTTGAGTGGGACTGGCTTTAGCCGGGAAGAGGCCAGTGCGGACACCCTTCATTTTGCAGCGTGGCCACCGACGCTTTCCCGGCTGAAGCCGGTCCCCCTTGGGGCGACTGTTCCCGGCTAAAGCTGGTCCCATTGGTGATAGGCTGCGGTTAGATGGGTCTGGTGTTGTTTGAGGTGGCGCAGAGCGCATTTGTTGGAGTAATGAATCAGCAGCGCCTGCCGAGGTCCATAGCCCGCCACTTAATGCATACACAGCGAGAAGTCATGCCAGTGAAAGGATTCCACCGCCATCTCCCGGCCCTTGTCAGCCTGATCCTGTTGACAGTGCTCGCCGGTTGCAGCACCCAGCGCAATCAGGCACCGGCTCCGGAGCCTGCCGTGGTGCGCAGCGAAATTGTGCGGTTGTTGCCTGCCAGCGTCGCGGACCGTCAAGGCTGGGCGCAGGACATCCAAACGGCCTTTGAGGCGCAGAAGATCGACCCCAGCGTGGAAAATCTGTGCTCCGTCGTCGCGGTGACCGAGCAGGAGTCGAATTTTCAGGTCGATCCCGCCGTGCCCGGCATGGGCAAGATCGCTCAGGATGAAATCGACCGCCGCGCCAGCAAGGCGCACATTCCCAATCTATTGGTCCGCGGCGCGCTGGACATACGCTCTTCCACTGGCAAAACCTACAGCGAGCGGCTCAGCGCAGCGCGCACTGAAAAAGACCTGAGCGCAATTTTCGATGACTTCATCGGCATGGTGCCGCTCGGCCGAACGCTGTTTGGCAACTTCAACCCGGTGCACACCGCAGGCCCCATGCAGGTCAGTATCGAGTTTGCCGAGCGGCAGGCCCGGGGTTACCCCTATCCGGTCGAGGGTACGATTCGTCATGAAGTCTTCAGCCGCCGGGGCGGGCTGTATTTCGGCATCGCCCATCTGCTCGGTTATCCGGTCAGCTACGACAAACCGCTGTACCGCTTTGCCGATTTCAACGCCGGCTGGTACGCCAGCCGCAACGCCGCATTTCAGAGCGCGCTGGCACGGGTGTCCGGCAAACGCCTGGCGCTGGATGGCGACCTGATCAGTTACGGCTTCGGCCCTGCGCTGGGGCAGACCGAGCTGGCGGTTCGCAGCCCGTATCCGCGTCTGGACATGCGCAACACGACGATTCGCAGTCAACTGGAAAAGGGCGAAACCCTGGCGTTTGAAGAGACCGAGCTGTACCAGCGGGTGTTCGACATGGCCGATCAGGCGGCCGGCAAGCCGCTGCCCAGAGCGATACTGCCGGGCATCGTGCTGGAGAGCCCAAAGATCACGCGCAAGCTGACCACTGCCTGGTTCGCGCAGCGTGTGGAAGAGCGCCGCGTGCGCTGCATGGCGCGCGCGTCGGGTTCTTTGAAGTGAGGCTATCAGCGCTTTAGCCCGTGCCGTTTATCCGGTCGCCGGCACCCGCGACAGGGTGGCCGTTCAAATATCGATGCGCGGCGCAAGCGAGTGCTGCGCTGCCGTTCGATCCGCAGGAGCTTCGCTTGTGAACCGTGACACCGATACACCCACCATCATCACCAGCAGCAACCCGGCCGCCGAGCAACAGGCGGCGGATGCGCAAGTCGCCGATGCCATGCTGTTCGGGTCGCCCAAGGACAGGCTGGATTTTTACCGCAAGGAAATCCAGTACGAGACTGCCATCCTTTCCGACCGCACCAACGCCTACTTGTCCGCCCAGTCTTTTCTGGTGATCGCGTTCGCTTCGTCGATGGCCAACCTGAATCCTGAGTGGGGCAAGCTGTTCACGCTGGTGGTCCCGCCATTTCTGACGTTGCTCGGCCTGATCAGCTCCATGCACGCATGGCCGGGAATCCGGGCGGCCTACGAGATCATCGATCACTGGCACTTCAAGCAGGCGCAGTTGCTCAGCAGCCAGCCGGCAATGGGTCTGGCCTACGATGACTCGCCACTTTTCAGCGAGCATGAGTCGAGCGAAAAGGGCTATCGCAAGTCCTTGCTGTTTTCCATGCGCACACCCTGGCTGTTCACCGTGTTCTGGTTTCTGCTCGGGGCCTTTTCCATCTACGTGCAGGTCACCGACAGCGTGTTCTGACAGGTCTGGGCGCGCCTGGCAGCAGAAAGCCCGGTTGCCAGCTGATGTTACCTTGACATTAATTCGCGGCAGGCGTATTTCGTCTGCCAGTTCTCGCCCGTTAAAGCGCCCCCTGGGGCGCGTCAAGCAAATCCGCCGGTTCACGCCTTGCGATAACGTGCCGATACCTTTACGTACGATTATTCATACTTTCACCAGAAGCCCCTTTACTACAGGCCCGCTCACGCCGATCCCGAGCCGGCGATGCGCACTCACTGGAGCCACCCCTCATGGCAGCATTGCAACAAATCACCGTTGACGCCCTTAAACGCGCCGAATCGCAGTTGGCTGTTCAGTGGCACGCCGACCTCGAAGCCAGCGGCGCAACACGCAACCTCAAACCCGAGGAAATCCGCCAGCAAGTCGCCGACTTCCTGAGCCTGCTGACCTCCGCGCTGTCCAAGGGCGGCTCCGTCAACATCACCACAGCCGAGTGGGATGACGTTCGCCACTTTCTGGAAAAACTGTCCAGCCAGCGTGCCCTGGCCGGTCAGGATTCTCAACAGACCGCCAGCTTCATCTTCGCCCTCAAAGGCCCGCTGTTCGCTCAGTTGCAGCGTGACTTTGCCGATCAGCCTGCACTGATTGCCGAGCAAGTGCTGCAAATCTCCGAACTGCTCGACGGCTTGGCGCTGCACACCATCCGCACATACCAGAAATCCCGCGAAGCGGTGATCAAGCGTCAGCAGGAAGAACTGCTGGAGCTGTCCACGCCGGTGGTCAAGCTGTGGGATGGCGTATTGGCGCTGCCGATGATCGGCACCCTCGACTCCCAACGTACCCAGGTGGTGATGGAGTCGCTGCTGCAACGCATCGTCGACACAGGCGCAGAAATTGCCATCATCGACATCACCGGTGTGCCGACCGTCGATACCCTCGTGGCCCAGCACCTGCTCAAAACCGTGACCGCGATCCGCCTGATGGGCGCCGACTGCATCATCAGCGGCGTGCGCCCGCAAATTGCCCAGACCATCGTTCACCTGGGTCTGGATCTGCAGGGCGTCGTCACCAAGGCCAATCTGGCCGACGCACTCGCACTGGCCCTGCGCCGTCTGGGCGTCACCCTCACCAAGGCGGTATGAGGCCATGGAGCGCATCCCGATTCTGCAGATGGGCGACTTTCTGCTCGTGACCATTCAGGTGGACATGCATGACCAGCTTGCGCTGACGCTGCAGGACGATTTGTCCGAACGCATCAGCCGCACCTCGGCACGCGGCGTGTTGATCGACATCTCCGCGCTGGACATGGTGGATTCATTCATCGGCCGGATGATCGGCATGATTTCCGGGCTGTCGCGGATCATGGACGCCGAAACCGTGCTGGTCGGCATGCAGCCGGCCGTGGCGATCACCCTGGTCGAACTGGGCATGACCCTGCCGGGCGTCAGCACCGCGCTCAACGTCGAGCGCGGCATGAAGCTGTTGCGCGAGCGGGCCTATTCCCAATGAGCGTGCGCAGCAGCGGCTCTCAACCGATTCGCATCGAGCAGGATGTGGTGCTGGCGCGTCAGGCCGCGCGCAAGCTGGCGCAGGACTGCGGCATGCGCCTGATTGACCTGACCAAGCTGGTAACGGCGGTCAGCGAGCTGGCGCGAAACACCATGGTCTACGGCGGTGGCGGTGACATGGACTGGGAGATCGTCGATGAAGGCGTGCGCGTCGGCTTGCGTCTGACCTTTCGTGACGAAGGCCCGGGCATTCCTGACCTCAAGCTGGCGCTGACCGACGGCTGGACGTCCGGTGGAGGGCTGGGGTTGGGCCTGACCGGAGCCAGGCGGCTGGTCGATGATTTCGAGCTCGACACGGCTCCCGGCGCAGGTACGCGCGTGATGATCTGCAAATGGACCTGAGCCTGCACAGCCACATCACGCAGGTTTTGCCCATCGAGGACACCAGTCATGTCGGTCACGCGCGGCGCACGGTGCAGAAGCTCGCCGATCAGGCAGGCTTCGATGAAACCGATGGCGGGCGTGTGGCACTGGTGGTGACCGAGCTGACGAGCAACATTCTCAAGCACGCGCGAAGCGGCGAGTTGCACGTACGCCTGCTGCCGGGCGAGGTGCAGGGCGTCGAGCTCATCGCCATCGACCGTGGCAACGGCTTCGACGTGCAGGCGTGCATGGCTGACGGCTTTTCCACACGCGGCACCCAGGGCATCGGTCTGGGTTCGGTGTTGCGTCAGGCGCAGGTGTTCGACGTCCACAGCGATGCGCGAGGCAGCGTCTTGCTGGCGCGGTTTTTTCCGCGCAACAGCCGCGTGAAAGACCTGCGCATGGGCATCAACCAGCATTCGTTGCACAACGACCCCGCCTGCGGGGATGTGTGGGAGGTGGCGGTCAAGGGTCGGCAGATGTCAATTTTAATGATCGACGGCCTGGGTCACGGTCCTGAAGCGCAGGAGGCGGGCATGGCGGGCGCTCGGGCGTTCATTCGTAACCCGTTCGCCGACCCCGGCGCGTTGCTTGAGGACCTGCATTTCGACATGCGCGGCAGCCGTGGCGGCGCTGCTGCCCTGGCGCGCTTTGACGGTAATACCGGGACCTTGCGCTTCACCGGCATCGGCAACATCGGCGCCACGCTGATTGGTGACGACAAGCCACGGGGTATCCCGTCCCATCCGGGCATTGTCGGCCTTCAGTATCGCAAGATCGCGCCGATTGACTACGGCGACTGCACCGGGCAGCTGTTGATCATGTTCAGTGATGGCCTGCAATCGCGTTGGAATCTTCGCGATTACCCGGGTCTGATGTACCGACACCCGGCGATCATTGCAGCGGTCCTGCATCGCGATTTCTGCCGGGGCAGGGATGACGTAACGGTATTGGTGATGGCTCTGGAGACGCTTGATGACTGACAACAACGCCCATGCTGCGCAGGTGGACAGCGCCGAGCTGGAACGCTTGCGCGCTGAATCGGCCTCCTTGCGTGCCGAGCTCGACGAAACCAATCAGGGCGTGCTGGCCCTGTACGCCGAGCTTGACACCCAGGCGGACCAGTTGCGTCAGGCCTCCGACCTGAAAAGCCGCTTCCTGTCCTACATGAGCCACGAATTCCGCACGCCGCTGGGCTCCATTCTCAGCATCGCCAGCTTGTTGTCCGATGAACTGGACGGGCCGCTAAGCCCCGAGCAACACAAGCAGGTTGCGTTTGTCAGCACGGCTGCGCGCGAATTGAGCGACATGGTCGATGATCTGCTGGATCTGGCCAAGATCGAAGCCGGGCGGATCAACATCTCGCCGGCCTGGTTCGACATGTTCGACCTGTTCTCGGCGCTGCGCGGGATGTTCCGGCCTATCGTCGACGCGTCCGCCGTGGACTTGATATTCGAACAGCCGGCGGGCCTGCCCAGGCTGTACACCGACGATCAGAAACTCGGCCAGATCCTGCGCAATTTCATTTCCAATTCCTTGAAGTTCACCCAGCGCGGCGAAGTGCGGGTTTCTGCCCGGCTCGAAAACGAGCAGTCGGTGCGCTTTGCGGTGACCGACACCGGCATTGGTATCCCGCAGGAACTCCACGGGGCCTTGTTCGAAGACTTCATTCAGGTCGACTCGCCGCTGCAGAAGCGCCTGCGCGGGACCGGTCTGGGCCTGTCGCTGTGCAAGCGCTTCGCCGAGTTGCTGGGCGGTCATGTGGGTGTGGAAAGCGAGCCCGGAGTGGGCTCGACCTTCTACGTGGTGATTCCGCTGGCGCTTGCCCAGGAGCCTGCCGATGAAGCCTGAAACCCGGTTACTGATCGTCGACGACAACACCGCTACGCGCTACGCGTTGCGTCGGCGCATGGAGCGTCAGGGTTTCAAGGTGTCGGAAGCCGGGACCGGGACCGACGGGCTGGCCATGATCGAAGCGCAAATACCCGATGCGCTGATTCTGGACGTCAACCTGCCGGACATGAGCGGCTTCGACATCGTCCGTCAGTTACGCGCGGCTCCACGCACGGCGCTGTTGCCGGTGGTGCATGTATCGGCGGCGTCGATCCAGACCGGCGACATCGTCACCGGCCTGGAAGCGGGCGCGGACGCCTACCTGGTGCATCCGGTTGACCCGGACGTGCTGCTCGCCACCCTGCGCACCCTGCTCAGGGTGCGTGACACCGAATACGCGCTGCGCGAAAGCGAGGAGCGTTTCCGCGAGATTTTCGCCAACGTGTCGGCGCCGATTGCGGTGGTGGACGGCAGCCTGAAGGTGCACGAAGCCAATCATGCGTTCGCCCAGTTACTGGGAGAAGACGCCGACGAAGGCGCGGTGCTGCGCAGCTTCAGCGCCGATCAGGGTTTGGCGATAGACGGCCTGCGAGAGGCGCTGCAAGCCGGTGAGCGCTGGATGGGCACGCTGAGCATGCGCGTCCATGGCGAACTGCGCGAGACCGAGTGGCAGGTGTCGCCCTATCGGGTGCCCGGCATGAGCCTGGTGTTCATCGAGGACGTCACCGAGCATCGACGCCGCGAACAGTCGCATCTGCAGCAACTGGACTCTGTCACCAGCCGGCTGGCCCATGAAGTCGCCGAACGTGCGCGCACTGAAGAGCAACTGCTGCAAGCGCAGAAGATGGATGCCATCGGCAAACTCACCGGCGGCATCGCCCATGACTTCAATAACCTGCTGACGGGCATCGTCACCGGCCTCGAGCTGGTCAAAAAACGCACCGAAGACGGCCGTACCGACAAGGTCATGGCCTACGCCGATGCAGCGCTGGCCTCGGCCCGCAGCGCGTCGGCGCTGACCCATCGGCTGTTGGCGTTCGCCCGCCAGCAACCGCTGGACACCCGCGCCACCGACGTGAACCAGCACGTGCGCTCACTGGAGGACCTGCTGGGGCGCACCATCGGCAAAGGCATAGGGCTCACTCTGGACCTTACCTCGCTGGGCGCCGTTGCGATGGTTGACGCCGGGCAGCTGGAAAGCGCGGTGCTGAATCTGGTCATCAATGCCCGCGATGCCTTGCCCAAAGGCGGGAACGTCTGGATCAGCACCTTTGAAACGTATTCCAAGGGCCATGCACGCATGGCTGACGGCCCGTACATCGCGTTGTCGGTGCGAGATGACGGTGTAGGGATCGAGCATCAACTGATCGACAAGGTTTTCGACCCGTTCTTCACCACCAAACCCATCGGCCAGGGCACCGGCCTGGGGCTGTCGACCATCTACGGCTTCGCGCGGCAGTCCGGCGGCGACGTGCACATCCGTAGCGTGGTCGGGCACGGTACGGAGGTCACGCTGATGTTGCCGGCCGCACAGGGACGCAGCGTCGAGCCGCAGCAACCTTCTGCCGTTGCTGCACAAGGGGCAGGGGAGCACGTACTGATCGTCGAAGACACCGACTCGGTGCGCATGTTCGTCAACGAGGTGCTGACCGATGCCGGTTACCGCTGCACCCAGGCGGCAGACGTTGCCACGGCGCTGGCGTACCTCGAAAACGACCCTACGATCGACCTGTTGCTGACGGACGTAGGCATGCCGGAAATGAACGGCCGCGAGGTGGCCCAGCGCGGCCGTGGATGGCGACCGGAGCTGCCGGTGCTGTTCATGACCGGGTACGCGGAAAATGCACTCAATCGACAGGATTTTCTCGGCGAGCGAATGGACATGATCCTCAAGCCGTTCCAGTTGGTGGAGTTTTTGTTGAAAGTCAGGGCAATGGTCGATGCCTGATGCAAACGAATGGTTATTTCGTAGAAATCAGCTACATGACGGTATTTGAGCTGCGTTGTTTTTGTTACCGTGTACGTCATTCCAACCCGGGCGTTTGTCCGGAAGCCATGGCCTGCGCCGTTTGTCCAAACGTTGAAGGTTGAAGGAGACACGTTTGACCCTCAGCCACGACCTCCAGCAAAGCGCGATCGACAATTGCGCACGCGAACCCATCCAGATTCCCGGCAGCATCCAGCCCCAGGGTTTCCTGATGGTTATTGATGAGAGCACATCGACCGTCGTGCAGGTCAGTGCCAATGTCAGCGACTGGCTCGGGCTCGACCCGCAGTCGCTGATTGGCGCTGTCCTGAGCGACGTCTTCGTGGAGCCTGACCGGCTGCTTCGCGGCTTGCGCAACCTGCCTGAGGAAGAACACAACCCCTTCCACCTGGGCGATGTGAGCTTCCTGCAGGGCACGCGTGCCGGGCAGCCGATGACGATGATGGTGCACCGCCATGACCAGGTCCTGATCGCCGAGTTCGAGCAGGCTGGGGATATGGCCACGGCCTACAGCAACGTGTACCCGCTGATGCGTGGTTTCATCAGCCAGATGAACGAGAGCGAGAGCATCGCCGAGCTCTGCCAGCGCTCTGCTGCCGAGGTCAAGCGCATCACCGGCTTTGGCCGGGTCAAGGCTTACCACTTCGACGCTGAAGGCAATGGCCTGGTCAATGCCGAGATGGCGGACGACGACTACGAAAGCCTGCTCGGCCTGAGCTTCCCGGCGTCCGACATCCCGGCCCAGGCCCGTGCGCTGTATCTGGCCAACCGCATCCGCGTGATCGAAGACGCCAACTACCAGCCCGCAGCGTTGATTCCCGAGCACAATCCGTTGACCGGCGCGCCGCTCGACCTGACTTACGCGACGCTGCGCAGCGTCTCACCGGTGCATCTGCAGTACATGCGCAACATGGGCACGCTGGCATCGATGTCCATTTCCATTGTGGTCCGAGGCAAGCTCTGGGGCCTGATCTCCTGTCACCACGCCACGCCACGGCGGGTCAGCTTCCAGACCCGTACGGCGTGTGAACTGCTGGGCAGCGTGTTGTCCCTGCAGATCGAAAGCAAAGAGGCCCAGGCCGACAACCAGCGGATGCTCAGCCTGCGCCGGCAGATCGTGCAGATGCTCGCCGCCATGGCGGATCTGGACAGCGTGACGGGCGGCCTGCGCTCGATGCCCGATGTGCTGCTGAATTTTGTCGGCGCAACCGGTGCGGCGGTGATTTCCGGCGCCAGTGTCGATGTGTACGGTGACACACCCAAGCGCGACGAAATTCTCAGGCTGACGGACTGGCTGAGCGATCACCAGCCTCACGAGGTCTTTCGCTCGGACAACGTCAGCCGTGACATTCCCGAATTACCGGCACTCGCTGCCAGCGTCAGCGGCGTGCTGTCGACGGCCATTTCCGAGCTGCACTCGAACTTCATCATCTGGTTCCGCCCCGAGCAGACCCGCGTGGTCAATTGGGCCGGCAAGCCGGAAAAGAGTGTTGGTCCGACCGGCTCGCTGAATCCGCGCAACAGCTTTGCGCTGTGGCAGGAGACGGTCAGCGGGTTCTCCTTGCCCTGGGACGATATGGACGTCGAGGCGGTGATCGAGCTGCGTGCTGCGGTGTTGGGCATCGTGCTGCGAAAGGCTGAAGAGATGGCCGCGCTCGCCGATGAACTGAAGAAGTCCAACAAGGAACTCGAAGCGTTTTCCTACAGCGTGTCGCACGACTTGCGCGCGCCTTTGCGGCACATCGCCGGTTACGCCGAGCTGCTGGGCGATACCGAAGGCACCAAGCTGTCGACCCGCGGCGTGCGCTTTCTGGAAAACATCAGCGAGTCGGCGCGCTTCGCCGGCACACTGGTCGACAACCTGCTGAGTTTTTCGCAGATGGGCCGCTCGGCCATGCGCTTTTCCGACGTGGACATGAATGCCATGGTGGAGTCGATCCGCCGTGAAATGTTGCCCGATTACGAAGGCCGCGCGCTGGAATGGAAAGTCCAGGAACACCTGCCGGTGGTCATCGCCGATGCCGCGTTTTTGCACTTGGCCATGCGCAACCTGCTGTCCAACGCGATCAAGTACAGCCGCACGCGTGACCCGGCGGTGATCGAAGTCGGCAGCTACGAAGAAGACGGCAAGGTCGTGGTGTTTGTTCGCGACAACGGCGTGGGCTTCGACATGGCGTACGCCAGCAAGCTGTTCGGCGTGTTCCAGCGCTTGCACCGCATGGAGGAGTTTGAAGGGACCGGCATTGGTCTGGCCAGTGTCCGCCGGATTATCGAACGCCATGACGGGACCGTGTGGGCCCATAGCCAGCTGCATCATGGCGCCACCTTTTATTTTGCCCTGCCCAAGCGCAGCGTAAACGCAACCCTTTGAGTGTCGAAGGAGACGCCCAATGCTAAAACCCATTCTTCTGGTGGAAGATAATCCCAACGATCTGGAGCTGACACTTGTCGCCCTCGAGCGTAGCCAGTTGGCCAATGAAGTGATTGTTCTGCGCGACGGCGCCGAAGCGCTCGACTACCTGTTGCGCCGCGGCCAGCATCACGATCGTGTGGCGGGGAACCCGGCAGTCATGCTGCTGGACCTGAAACTGCCCAAAATCGACGGTCTCGAAGTGCTTAAGGTGATTCGCGAAACCGAAGAACTGCGCAGCATCCCCGTGGTCATGCTCACTTCGTCGCGCGAAGAGCCTGATTTGCAGCGTGCGTACTCGTTGGGGGTGAACGCTTACGTGGTCAAACCGGTCGAATTCAAGGAATTTGTGTCGGCGATTTCTGACCTCGGGGTGTTCTGGGCTGTGCTCAACGAGCCGCCGCCGGGCTCGCTGCGTCTGAATCGCCGCGCCAGCTCCTGACATCCGGGCAAAGCGCACCGCCGCGCCTCCCTGGCCGCGCGGCCTTTTGGAAAGAATGACGATTATTCATGGCGTTAACCCATCTCAAATTGCTTTTGGTCGAAGACAGTTCGCTTGATGCCGAGCTGATCCTGCTCACCCTCGAAAACAGCGGACTGAAAATCGACGCGACGTTGGTCTTCAATCACCAGGACGTCGAGCGCGAGCTGCTTGCCGCGCGTTTTGACCTCATTCTCAGCGACTATCTTCTGCCTGGTTCGTCCGGCGCGGATGTGCTTAACAGCGCATTGCGCCTGGCGCCGCAGACGCCGTTCATTTTTCTGTCGGGTATTTTCGGCGAGCAGCACGCGGTCGAGATGATGCGCATGGGTGCCATCGACTACGTCCTCAAGCAGAACATGAAGATGCTGCCCAAGGCGGTCATGCGCGCGGTCTCCGAAGTGCAGGAACGCGAAAAGCGCCTGTACGCGGAAAAGACCCTGCAGGTCGCCGAAGTGCGCGCGCACCTGGCGATCGAAGCCGCCGAAATGGGCGTATGGACATACGATCCACGCACCGACATGTTGCTGTGGGACGAGCGCTGCAAGGCGCTGTATGGCGTGGCGGCCGACGCGGCGGTGAGCATGGCGTTCATGTTTTCCCGCTGTCACCCCGCCGATCGCGACCTGTTGCAGAGCAAGGTCACTGCGGCGCTGACCGTCGATACGTCGTTCCAGATCGAGCATCGTCTGTTGACCGACGATGGCAGCGAACGCTGGGTGTTCTCCAATGGCCGCTCCTTGTTCGAAGACGGTAAGTGCGTACGCTTCACCGGGGTCATGCAGGACATCACCGAACGCAAGAACGCCACGCAAGCGCTGCACCAGCTCAATGAGATCCTCGGTGAACGGGTGATGCAGCGGACTCGCGAGCGCGACCGCACCTGGGAGTTGTCCAGGGAGCTGCTGGGCGTGCTGCACTTCGACATGACCCCCATTGCGCTCAACCCTGCCTGGGAAGCGACCCTGGGCTGGAGCCGGGAAGATTTCACCCGCCAACGCTTAAGCGAGCTGATTCACCAGGACGACCTTGAGGCTACTCTCCGCGAGACCGCCAGCGTGTCCGAGGGGCACGTCACCACGCGCTTCGTCAATCGCATGCGTCACGCAGACGGTGGCTTTCGCTGGCTGTCCTGGACCATCGTGCCGGACGACGGGCTGATGTATGCCGCCGTCCGTGACATCACCGGTGAGCGTGCCGTGGTGGACGAACTGGCGGCGACCAACAAGCGCCTGCGTGATCAGATCAAGGAGCGCGAGCGGGTCGAGGCTGCATTGCAGCAGATGCAGCGCCTGGAGGTGGTCGGGCAGTTGACGGCCGGTGTTGCCCACGACTTCAACAACCTGCTGACGGTGATCCTCACCAGCGCCAACTTTCTCACGCGGGATCTGGAAAAGGGCGTGTTCACCAAATCGCCACAGCGTTTGCAGAACATTCGTGAAGCGGGCGAGCGGGGCGCGAAGCTCACCAGTCAGCTGCTGTCATTCTCCCGTCGCCAGCGCCTGGAGCCTGTCGCGCTTAACCTCAATGACACCATCGCCGGCATGCGCGAACTGCTCGGCCGAGCGCTGGGTGGGAGCGTGTGGGTAGAGACCGATCTCGCCGAAGACTTGTGGAGTGCGCTCGTCGACCCGACGCAGACCGAGATGATCATCCTCAATCTGGCGATCAATGCGCGGGATGCCATGCCCCAGGGCGGGCAACTGCGTCTGGGCACCTGGAACGAGATTGTCTATCGCCTGCCGCAGCGTCCCGAAGACCCCGAACCGGGTGCCTACGTGGTGCTGTCGGTCAGTGACTCGGGCTGTGGCATGAGCGCGGAGGTGCTGGCCAAGGCCTTTGAACCGTTCTTTACCACCAAGGCCGTGGGCAAGGGCTCGGGCCTGGGCCTTGCGCAGGTCTTTGGCTTCGCCAAGCAGTCGGGTGGCGGCGTGAGCATCGATACCGCGGAGAATGCGGGTACAACCCTGCGCGTCTACCTACCGAGCGTTGCCCGCACGGCGGTGTCGGTGGTCAGCGTCTCCGACATGCCCGGTCGCGCGGACGCCGATGACAAGCACCGCACGATCCTTCTGGTCGATGATGACCCTGACGTGCGTTCCGTGACGGCCATGATGCTGGTCTCGCTGGGCTACTCGGTGGTAGAAGCAGACAGCGGCGAAGAGGCCCTGAAGAAGCTCGACGGCGGCATCGAATTGCTGCTCACCGACTTCGCCATGCCGAACATGACCGGGGGTGAGCTTGCCGAAATCGTCCGGCGCGAACACCCACATCTTCCGATCATGTTCATCACCGGTTTCGCCGACATCGACATTCTGGACGTCGATCCGCAGCTGATCGTGCAGAAACCGTACAAGGAAGAAGAGCTGGCGAAGAAACTGGCGCACGTATTGATGAAGGCGTCGTTGCAGAAGGCTGAAGGCTAAAGGCCGCGATCTCCTGTAGGAGCGCGCTTGCCCGCGAAAGGGTAGGCCTGTCGGCGAAGATGTTGGATGTGTCGAATTCATTGTAGGCCGCCGACGAAGATGTCGAATGTGCCAACGTCATCGCGGGCAAGCGCGCTCCTACACCGTCATACGTTCATGCTGCGAGATCGCGTGCGCCGCAAATCCCGTAGGCGCCGGCTTGCTGGCGAAGGCGTTGGGTCCGCGAAAATTATATCGACTGCCCAAACGTTATCGCGGGCAAGCGCGCTCCTACACCGTCCTACATTCATGCTGCGAGATACCGTGCACCGCAAATCCGTAGGAGCCGGCTTGCTGGCGAAGGCGGTGGGTCCGCAAAAAATATGGACGGACGAAACGCCATCGCGGGCAAGCGCGCTCCTACACCGTCCTACATGCATGCTGCGAGATCGCGTGCGCCGCAAATCCGTAGGAGCCGGCTTGCTGGCGAAGGCGGTGGGTCCGCAAAAAAATATGGACGGACGAAACGCCATCGCGGGCAAGCTCCTACACCGTCATACATCCATGTTGCGAGATCGCGTGCGCCGCAAATCCGTAGGAGCCGGCTTGCTGGCGAAGGCGTTGGGTCCGCGAAAATTATATCGACTGCCGAAACGTTATCGCGGGCAAGCGCGCTCCTACACCGTCCTACATGCATGCTGCGAGATCGCGTGCGCCGCAAATTCGTAGGAGCCGACTTGCTGGCGAAGGCGGTGGGTTCGGAAAAAAATGTCGACGGACGAAACGTCATCGCGGGCAAGCGCGCTCCTACACCGTCCTGCGTTGTGGCCATGTCATCTCCTGTGCCGCAAGCCCACTGTAGGAGCGCGCTTGCCCGCGAAAGGGTAGGTCTGCCGGCGAAGATGTTGAATGAACCAACGTCATCGCTGTGTGCGGCCCCGCTTCAATCATCCCGCGTCAGCACTTCCAGCAACTCGATTTCAAACGCCAGATCCGAATGCGGTTTGATGTGTGCGCCCATGGATCGTTCGCCGTAGGCCAGCGCCGCAGGCACCGACAGCTTGCGCTTGCCGCCGACTTTCATGCCCATGAGCCCGATGTCCCAGCCTTTGATGACTCGCCCGGTGCCGATGACGCACTGGAAGGGTTTGCCTCGCTCCCAGGAAGAATCGAACACCGTGCCGTCTTCAAGCGTTCCGGTGTATTGGGTAGTGATCAGCGCGCCTTTGACCACGGTTTTGCCGGTGCCTTCCTCTACATCAATGATGCTCAGTTCTTCAATCATGGCCGGGCTTCCACTGCGAATGTGTGCGAGATGCTAGTGAGCCAGCCTTGCACTGGCAACACCGTGGGGTTTCCCGAAGGCAAAAAAAGCGCGGCCCTCTTCAGGGTCGCGCCGTCTTTATCCGCCTGACACGTCAGGCATGCCATCAAGCGATGACGTCAGTGCTCCACTCGCCATTCACCAGGCGCTTGAGGCCCAGCGGGTTGGCGTTTTGCAGCGCCGCCGGCAGCAGGCTGTCCGGGTAGTTCTGGTAGCAGACCGGGCGCAGGAAACGATCGATCGCCAGCGTGCCCACTGAAGTGCCGCGCGCGTCCGAGGTCGCTGGGTAAGGGCCGCCGTGAACCATCGCGTCAGACACTTCAACGCCGGTCGGGTAGCCGTTGACCAGGATGCGGCCGACTTTCTCTTCCAGCACCGGTACCAGCCACTGGTATTTCTGCAGGTCAGCGGTTTCGCCGATCAGCGTGGCGGTCAGTTGGCCGCGCAGGGCCAGCAGTGCGGCTTTCAGCTCGGCGTCGTCAGCGACTTCGATCAGCAGCGTCGTCGGCCCGAAGACTTCTTCCTGCAGCAGTTCGTCGCCGTTGAGCAACATGCTGACTTCAGCCTTGAACAGCTGGGCCTGCGCTTGCTTGCCTTCCTGCGGCTTACCGGCCAGGTGGGTGACGCTCGGGTGCGCCAACAGCTTCTCAACGCCTTTGCTGTAGCTGCGCAGGCCGCCTTCGTTGAGCATGGTCTGAGGTGCCTGACCGCCCATGTGCTCGGTCAGTTGCTCGGTGAAGGCGGTCAGGGCAGGGGAGCGAATGCCGATGACCACACCCGGATTGGTGCAGAACTGGCCTGCGCCCATCACCACCGACGCCGCGAGCTCGCCAGCAATGGCGGTGCCGCGGGCAGTCAGTGCGCCGGGCAACAAGACAACCGGGTTAATGCTCGACATCTCGGCGAACACCGGGATCGGTTGCGGACGCTCGGAGGCCAGTTTGCACAGGGCGTTACCGCCGTGCAGCGAACCGGTGAAACCGACCGCTTGAATCGCCGGATGCTTGACCAGGCCCTCGCCCACGCCGCTGCCGAAGATCATGTTGAACACGCCTTTGGGCATGCCGGTTTTCTCGGCGGCACGAACGATTGCGTTGCCGACCAGATCGGCGGTCGCCATGTGGCCGCTGTGCGCTTTGACCACAACCGGGCAACCGGCAGCCAGTGCCGACGCGGTGTCGCCGCCGGCAGTGGAGAACGCGAGCGGGAAGTTGCTGGCACCGAATACGGCGACCGGGCCTACGCCGATGCGCTGTTGGCGCAGGTCAACGCGCGGCAGTGGTTTGCGATCAGGCAGTGCCTGGTCGATGCGTGCACCCAGGAAGTCACCGCGACGCAGGACTTTGGCGAACAGGCGCATTTGGCCTGAGGTACGACCGCGCTCGCCCTGGATACGACCGGCAGGCAGCGCGGTTTCCTGGCAGACGAGGGCTACAAAATCGTCGCCCAGGGCGTCCAGCTCGTCAGCGATAGCGTCGAGGAATTCAGCGCGCCGCGCCGGGCTCAGCTGGCGGAACTCAAGGAAAGCGTCTTTGGCAGCCGACGCAGCAGCGTCGATTTCTGCATCAGTGGCCTGGTGAAAAGTGTAGGGCAGTGCTTCGCCAGTGGTGGCGTCGAGGCTTTTATGGCGTGCTTCGCCGAGGCCGCTGCGGGCGCCGCCGATGAAGTTCTGACCGAGAACGGTAGGCATCTGCTTCTCCTGTTATTTTTGGGGTGCGATCAGGCATAGCGCCTGATAGGGGAATTCGAAAGCGTGTGAAGCATAGCGACGATGGACGCCGGTATCGATGAAAATTGCAGCCCATCGCGGAAGTCGACAGTCATCATACAACTGCATTTTTTGAGTCGCAAGGCGCGGATCGAGTGTCCCTCCGATCGATGAGGCATGTACGAAGGTCCGGCCCCATGGGAGCCGAACGCTTCACGGCGATCTGGAAAAGTCCGGAGTGCCGGGGAAGAACAACCCGTTGGATCAGGCATTTGGCTCATCGGTGTTGATGTATTCCGGCACCTTGGCCAGCGGCAGGCGCCGAGCCTGTTCGATGCGGATTCCCGGCCGCTGCGGCAGTGGCTCCAGCTTCTGTGGCTGCCCGGTGGTCAACGCGCGCTCGATTGCCTCGACGATGCGCACGTCGCGCCAGCCTTCGTCGCCGTCTGGTTCGGGCTCGCGGTTCTGCAGAATGCAGTCGGAGAAGTACTGGGTTTCACCGCCGAACTGGTCCACCACCGGGTGGGTATGTTCGGTGGTTTTGCCGTCGATGATGGCCCGATAGCCGATCGCTACGCCTTCGCCGAAACCGAAGCAGGGGGAGGCTTCAAATTCGCCCTTGGTGCCGATCAGCTGGAAACGCTCGGTGGACGGCAGGCTGTAGCTGACGGTGAATGTCGCCAGGCGCTCTTCGGCGAAGCGCAGTGTCACGTTTACCGTGTCGAACGTATTGATTTCACGCCCCGGGGTCTTGATCCCGACGGCGTGGACTTCCAGCGGTTCAGCGGCGAACAGGTTGCGCACGGCGTTGATGGGATATGGGCCCATGTCGGCCACCGGCCCTGCGCCAAAACCGCTTTGCATGCGGTGGTTGGCGGGATCGGTGGTCTGCGCGAAGGTGGCGGTGAACACGCGTGGGTCGCCAATATCGCCGGCGCGCACGCGGTGGACCATTTCGACGGTGCCCGGCTCGAAGTGCAGGCGGTAAGCAATCATGAGCTTGGCCCCGGAGCGCGTGGCGGCCTGGGTGATGGCCAGGCAGTCTTCTTCATTGGCGGCCATGGGTTTTTCGAGCAGCACGTGGATGCCTGCTTCGAGTGCCGGTACTGCGAATTCGCGATGGCGGAAGTTGGGCGTCGCCAGGTAGATGGCGTCGATTTCGCCGGATTTCAGGAGGGTGTCAAATTCGTCGTAGTGGTAGCTTTTGAGGTCGTACAGTGCCGCCAGTTGGTCGGCTTTGATTGGGTCGCCGGTGACGAGGGCGGTCATGACGGAGTTGTCGGTCTGTTCGAGCCCTGGCATGAAAGCGCCTTGTGAGATCCAGCCTCCAGCGACCACTGCGTAGCGGATTTTGCCGTTTGCGTCTGGCATGTAAGCCTCCATTTCTCAGCGGACGGTGTGTCCGGCAGCTCTGTAGTCGGCAGGTATGAGGTGGAGAAGTTCAATCAAATGGTGTCAGTTGATTTTTGCAGGGTGGCTTAGAGGCAAATGCGTCTGCCTGGGGGCAGACCGTTTCGCCTTCGGCGAGTTACTTGGAAACAGCACCCCAAGTAACCAAGGGTGCTTGCTCCTGGTTTGGCCCCTCCTTCGTCGGGGTTCCCTCACTCCGACGACGCTCCGTGGGCCCGCGCCGAACGGACATCCATGTCCTGACGGCGCTCTCGCCGCATCCATGCGGCTCGACCCACTATGCGTCGTCTACGTTCAGCCTGCACCCAAGTCGCGATTGGCGGTGTTTGGGCTTTTTGCGTAGGAAGATCAAGAGCAAAAGCAGATCAAGGGCTTCCCGGCTGAAGCCGGTCCCACGGTCGAGGTCAGCCTTACCTTTGATGGTGGCTCACGCTCTCCGTTGATCGTGCCCACGCTCTGCGTGGGTATGCATCTCTGGACGCTCTGCGTCCCTTGGCGGCAGGCGTCGGGTCTGCTGGATGCGCGCGGGGTCTGTGGGACTGGCTTTAGCCGGGAAGGGGTCGCCAGGAGCGCCGTCCCTCTGACTGATCAATCCAGTTCCAGCAGCAGGTCTCGCAGGCGGTCGAGCGCAGGGTCGATGTCGAGCAGGTCGATGGCGCCGAAGCCCAGCATCAGGGCGTCGCGCGGTGGCGCGTCGTTGTAGAAGCCTTCGAGGGGATAGAGGCCCAACTCAACGTCGCGGGCGCGTTCGACCAGACGGTGGATGTCGAGCGGGGGCTTGAGTGGAGCTTTGAACATCACTGCCATGTGGAAGCCTGCCGTGCAGGGGATGGTTTCCAGCCAGGGCGACAGGTCGCCGGTAATGCGCGCGAGTATCCGTTCGCGGCGTCCGGCGTAAAGGCTGTGGCAGCGGCGGATGTGTTTGTTGAGCAGGCCTTCGCTGATGAATTTGCTCAGCGCCCATTGTGGCAGCGTCGAGGTGTGCCAGTCGGTCAGTTGCTTGGCTTTGATGACGGCTTCGAGGATCGCGGCAGGCAGCACGGCGTAGCCCAGGCGTAACTCTGGCAGGAGCGTCTTGGAAAATGTGCCCACGTAAGCCACCACGCCATGCTCGTCCAGGCTTTGCAGTGAGTCGGCAGGGCGGCCTTCGTAACGAAATTCGCTGTCGTAATCGTCCTCGATGATGATCGCGCCGATTCGACGGGCCTTTTCCAGCAGCGCGTGGCGACGCGCCAGGCTCATGGGCATGCCCAGCGGCATCTGATGGGACGGCGTGACATAAATGGCGCAAACGGTGTCCGGTATCTGCTCGACGATGATGCCTTCGCCATCGACCGGTACGCTGACAACTTGCGCCCCCTGCGCGGCAAACAGCAGACGAGCCGGCGTGTAACCGGGGTCTTCCATGGCAACGCTGTAACCGGGCCCGGTGAGCACACGGGCGATGAGGTCCAGCGCCTGTTGCGCCCCATTGCACACCACCACGTCATCGGCCATACAACGCACGCCGCGGGCGAAAGCAATGTGCCCCGCTATAGCATTGCGCAGTGCGGGGAGGCCCTCGGGCTGGCCGTAAAACCCGCGTTCGCCGGACATCTGCCGCAGCGCGTGCTGCACGCAACGGCGCCAGTCATCATGGGGGAACTGGGTTTTCGCGGTGGCGCCGCCGAGAAAGTCGTAACGCAGCGTGCCCGCGCGTGTCGGGTGGCGCAGGGGCAGGGAAATGCGTTCCCACTTGGCCACCACGTCTGCGCTGGCGAGGTGCGAAGCGGCGGCACGACGCGGGCTGTAAGCCGCTGAGCTGTTGACGAAAGTGCCGCTGCCGACCTTGCCGATCAGGTAGCTCTCGTAGGTGAGCTGGCTGTACGTGTCTGAAATGGTTTTGCGCGAGACGCCCAGCTGCTCCGCCAGCAATCGGCTGGGCGGCAGTTGCACCCCGGCGGCGAGGCGTCCGGACACGATGCTGTCGCGCAGTTGCTGATAGACCTGGCGGGCGAGGTCTTTGCGGCCCTTGATGACGATGTGCAGTTCCACGCAAACCCCTTCAGCCACGCCGCCCGATGCGGGTGCAAGTCGTTGAATTTTAGCCAGCCTGCCGCCCATGGCATAGCAGCCGATGCAACGTTTGCGCGCCTGAGTGCTCATAGAGATAGGCAAATACCGCGGGACGGGCCAAACAGTGCTCCCTGAGCCGTTGGCCATCCGCACCCATCCACATGAAGATGGAACCCCGAACACATGACCACCCCGGACAAGCAGTACGTTGAATGGCTGGTTGAGCAATCGATGCTCAACGCCGCAAAGCAGCGCGCAAAACTCTATGGCGGTCAGGGCCGGCTATGGCAGCGGCCTTACGCGCAGGCCCGTCCGCGGGACGCTTCGGCCATCGGCTCGGTCTGGTTCACGGCTTACCCGGCGTCGATCATCACCCGCGATGGCGGCTCGGTCCTTGAAGCGCTGGGCGACGAAAAGCTCTGGCACGCGCTCTCCGAAGTCGGCATTCAGGGCATTCACAACGGCCCGTTGAAAGCCTCCGGCGGCTTGAAAGGCCGCGAACGCACCCCGAGCATCGATGGCAACTTCGACCGGATCAGTTTCGAGGTGGATTCGGACCTGGGCACCGATGCTCAGTTTCTCAACCTCAGCCGTATCGCCGCCGCGCACAACGCAGTCATCGTTGACGACGTCATTCCGTCCCACACCGGCAAAGGTGCGGACTTTCGCTTGGCGGAAATGGCCTACGAAGAATACCCGGGTCTCTACCACATGGTGGAGATCAAGGAAGAAGACTGGTCCTTGCTCCCGGAAGTCCCGGCGGGCCGTGATGCCATCAACCTGCCGCCGGCTACGGTGGATGCGCTGCGCGACAAGCATTACATCGTCGGCCAGTTGCAGCGGGTGATCTTCTTCGAGCCTGGCGTCAAGGAAACCGACTGGAGCGCTACGCCAGTGGTGACCGGCGTTGACGGCAAAGACCGCCGCTGGGTGTACCTGCATTACTTCAAGGAAGGGCAGCCGTCGCTGAACTGGCTCGACCCAAGCTTCGCCGCGCAACAGATGATCATCGGCGACGCCCTCCACGCGATTGACGTGATGGGCGCGCGGGTTTTGCGTCTGGACGCCAACGGCTTCCTTGGCGTTGAGCGCAAGGCCGACGGCACGGCATGGTCGGAGAGCCATCCGCTGTCGATCACCGGCAACCAGTTGCTCGCCGGAGCCATTCGGAAGGCCGGCGGTTTCAGCTTCCAGGAACTGAACCTGACCATCGACGACATCGCCGCAATGTCCCACGGCGGTGCAGACCTTTCCTACGACTTCATTACCCGTCCGGCCTACCAGCACGCGCTGCTGACCGGCCGCACCGAGTTTCTGCGGCTGATGCTGCGCCAGGTGCATGAGTTCGGCATCGACCCTGCGTCGCTGATTCATGCGCTGCAGAACCACGATGAACTGACCCTGGAGCTGGTGCATTTCTGGACGCTGCACGCCCACGACCAGTACCTCTACCAAGGCCAGACTTTCCCCGGCAACATTCTGCGCGAGCACATTCGCGAAGAGATGTATGAGCGCCTGGCTGGCGAACACGCGCCGTACAACCTCAAGTTCGTCACCAACGGCGTGTCGTGCACGACGGCGAGCATCATCACCGCCGCGCTGGGCATCCGCGAGCTGGACAGCATGACGGCTGCGGACATCGACAAGATCCAGCACATTCATCTGCTGCTGGTGATGTTCAACGCGATGCAGCCAGGCGTGTTTGCGCTGTCGGGCTGGGATCTGGTCGGTGCGTTGCCTCTGCCGGCCGAACAGGTCGAACACTTGATGCGCGATGGCGACACCCGCTGGATCCATCGCGGTGGCTATGACCTTGTCGACATGGACCCGGATTGCGAAGTATCGGCCGGTGGCATGCCACGCGCTCGCGCACTTTACGGCAGCCTGGTGGAACAGCTGAAGCGTCCGGATTCCTTCGCCTCGCAGCTGAAAAAGCTGTTGGCGGTACGCCGTGCCTACGACATCGCCGCCAGTCGGCAGATTCTGATTCCGGACGTTGAGCACCCGGGGCTGTTGATCATGGTGCACGAACTGCCGGCCGGGAAGGGCACGCAGATCACCGCCTTGAATTTCAGCGCCGAAGCGATCGTCGAGACCCTTCACTTGCCAGGCATTGCGCCGGGCCCGGTAGTGGACATCATCAACGAGCGGGTTGAAGGCGACCTGACCGAAGAGGGTGAATTCACCATTACGCTGGATGCGTACGAAGGCCTGGCGTTGCGCGTGGTGAGCATGGCGTCGCCGATGATGTAACCGGTCGCATCGACGCCTTCCCGGCTGAAGCCGGTCCCACAAAAAAGCGCCCCTGCCTTTAGTGGGACCGGCTTTAGCCGGGAAGGTGACCGCTGCAGTCTGTGGGACCGGCTTCAGCCGGGAATGCGTCATTTACAATCTGTGGGACCGGCTTTAGCCGGGAATGCGTCGTTTGCCATGGCGCGATATCAGGGTGCTCTGCGCAGCGGAGCGTCCGGCAACACACGGTGCGCAGGATTGCGCCTTTCAATCACCGTCTGCCGGTCGGGCAGAGCTGTTCAGGATCGTTTTGTGTCAGTCGCTCAATCCGTTCACACCCCCGTTTTCATCCACTTGTGGAGTTACCGCCTGACGTTCCTGCTGTCCGGGATGTCGCTGGGCGCGTGGGCGCCGCTGGTGCCTTTTGCCCGGCAGCGCGCCGGGCTTGAAGAAGCTCAGCTTGGCCTGTTGCTGCTGTGCTTCGGCCTTGGCTCGATGCTGGCAATGCCCTTGGCGGGCATGCTCACCACGCGCAAGGGATGCCGATTTGTCTCAATGATGGGCGGCGCGCTGATTTGCTGCATGTTGCCGCTGCTCGCCTCGCTGTCTTCATTGGTGCCCCTGGCGTTGGCTCTCGCGGTCTTTGGCGCGGGGCTTGGCAGCATCGACGTGGCCATGAATGTTCAGGGGCTGATGGTCGAGCGCGATCATGGCAAGCCGATGATGTCGGGCTTTCATGGCCTGTTCAGCCTCGGCGGCATCAGCAGTGCGCTGTTGATGACCCTGCTGCTGTGGCTCGGCGCATCGCCCCTGGTGGCGGTCTGTGTGGTGGTGGCGTTGATTGCCGGCTTGCTGCTCTGGCATGCCCGGCGCCTGGTGCCCCATGGTGCGGACGATCCTTCGGCGCCGTTCGCCTGGCCGACCACCAAAGTGGTGATCGTCGGCATTCTCTGCTTCATCGCGCTGCTGGTGGAAGGCGCGATGCTTGACTGGAGCGCGGTGTTCCTCAACAAGACCCACCAGATCGACCTGACCATTGCCGGTGGGGCATATGCCATGTTTTCGCTGACCATGGCGGGGGGGCGTTTCGCCGGTGACTGGTTGAGGAACCGCTTCGGCGCAGTCAACCTGCTGATTGGCGGTGGCTTGCTGGTAATGGTCGGGTTTGCCATGGCCATTCTGCTGCAACCGTGGCCGTTGTTTCTACTGGGGTTCGCGCTGATCGGCGTAGGACTTTCCAACACCTTCCCGGTGTATTGCTCAGTCGTCGGGGCGCAGAAAGCCATGCCGGCCGGCCTTGCGATTGCGGTCATTACCGGGATCGGTTACTGCGGAATACTCCTGGGCCCCGCACTGATTGGCTTCGCCGCGCACCTGGTGGGACTGCGTGAGGCGCTGCTGTGCGTAGGAGCGCTGATGCTGGCTCAAGTGCTGACGGCGCGGCGCATGGCGAAGGGGTAAAAGCGGCTCAGGCGTTCGACTTCCAGGTGGCGGTGGGTTGGCCACCTCTGCAGTTTCAAAGGGCATTGCTCCTCAATGTGGTTGTTGAAAACGATATTGCGGACCACCGAGGTGGGTTACTGAAACCGGCATTGCCGGGCACCGAGGTGGGCTGTCGGAACCGACATTGCGGGTCAAGGCGGTGGGTGGCTGGACTCGACATTGCTGGCCAATGGGTAGTGTTGTAGGAGCCGGCTTGCTGGCGAACGCGGTGGGTCTGGTGCACAGAGGGCGGCTGAATAAATGCCTTCGCCAGCAAGCCGGCTCCTACGGAATCGGCAGGGCCGCAGACTGTGCATCCAGCCATCCAGCCATCCAGCCATTCAGCAAACCTTCCGCGCGCTGGCGGCTCTGGTAGACTTCAGCGCCTTGAAACTCTGGGGCTTCTCATGACCGACCCGATTCGTCTTACCCAATACAGTCACGGCGCGGGCTGTGGCTGCAAAATCTCTCCCAAAACCCTCGAAACCATCCTCGCCGGCAGCGGCGCGCAGAACCTCGATCCGCGCCTGTGGGTCGGCAATGCCTCGCGCGATGACGCTGCGGTGTACGCCATCGACGATGACAAGGGTGTCGTCTCCACCACCGATTTCTTCATGCCCATCGTCGATGATCCGTTCGATTTCGGCCGCATTGCAGCGACCAACGCGATCAGCGACATCTACGCCATGGGCGGCGATCCGCTGATGGCCATCGCCATTCTCGGCTGGCCGGTTAATGTGTTGGCTCCGGAAATCGCCCGTGAAGTGATCCGTGGCGGGCGGGCGGTTTGCGATGCAGCGGGCATTCCCCTGGCCGGGGGGCACTCCATTGATGCACCGGAGCCCATCTTCGGTCTGGCGGTCACCGGCCTGGTGGAAAAGCGCTTCATGAAACGCAACGACACCGCCACCGTCGGCTGCAAACTGTTCCTGACCAAGCCTCTGGGCATCGGCATTCTTACCACCGCCGAGAAAAAAGGCCTGCTGCGCGCCGAAGACATCGGCCTGGCGCGCGACGTGATGTGCACCCTGAACAAACCCGGCAGTCGTTTTTCGAGGCTGGCCGGCGTCACCGCGATGACCGACGTGACGGGTTTCGGTTTGCTCGGCCACCTGGTCGAAATGGCTGACGGCAGCCAGGTCACCGCGCGGCTGCGCGCTGCGGCTGTGCCTCGGTTGGGCAGCGTCGATTTCTACATCGAGCAGGCGTGCATCCCGGGCGGTACCCATCGCAACTACGACAGCTATGGCGAGCGCATTGGCGCCTTTACCGAAGTGCAAAAGCTGCTGCTCTGCGACCCGCAGACCAGTGGCGGATTGCTGATTGCGGTCGAGCCCGCCGAAGAAGCGGCCTTTCTGGCCATGGCCGTCGAACTGGGCCTGAACCTGTCGCCCATCGGCGAACTGGTCGAGCGACAGCGGCTTGCGGTCGAGGTGATCTGATGCGCGAAAACCGCGCGGACCTTCGCGAGATCTTCCTGCACGACGTACCGATGATGGACGTGCGTGCGCCGGTCGAGTTCACCAAGGGCGCATTTCCCGGGGTGATCAACCTGCCGCTGATGAACGACACCGAGCGCCAGAAGGTCGGCACCAGCTACAAGCAGGCCGGGCAGCAGGCCGCCATTGAGCTGGGCCACAAATTGGTGTCTGGCGAGGTCAAGCAGGCTCGCATCGAGGCGTGGGCGGATTTTGCCCGCAAAAACCCGCAGGGCCTGCTGTACTGCTTCCGCGGCGGCCTGCGTTCGCAGATCACCCAGCAGTGGCTCAAGAGCGAGGCGGGCATCGAGTACCCGCGCGTGATCGGGGGCTACAAGGCGATGCGCAGCTTCCTGATAGAAACCATCGAGCAGGCCGTGACCGAGTGCGATTTCGTGCTGATCGGCGGGTTGACTGGCAGCGGCAAGACCGAAGTGCTGCATCAGCTCGACAACGCGCTGGACCTCGAAGGGCATGCCAACCATCGCGGCTCAAGCTTTGGCAAACATGCCACGCCGCAGCCGGGACAAATCGACTTCGAAAACCTGCTGGCCATCGACCTGCTCAAGAAGCGCGCGCGGCAGATTGACCAGTTTGTGATTGAGGACGAGGGACGCATCGTCGGCAGCCGGGCAGTCCCGCTTGAGTTGTACCGGATCATGCAGGACGCACCGCTGGTGTGGCTGGAAGACAGTTTCGACAGTCGCGTCGAGCGGATTCTGAAAGATTACGTGACCGACCTGTGTGCCGAGTTCATCGCGGTGCAAGGGGTGGAGGCGGGGTTTGCTGCATACGCCGAGCGGCTGAAACAGAGCCTGTCGAGCATCGTGCGGCGCTTGGGCGGGGAGCGCTATCAGCGGCTGGCGGCGATCATGGATGGCGCGTTGGCCGAACAGTCCCGCAGCGGGGCGGTTGATCAGCATCGGGGCTGGATCAGCGGGATGCTGAGTGAGTATTACGATCCGATGTATGCGTTTCAGCGTGACAGCAAAGACGCGCGGATTGAGTTCGCGGGGGATCAGCGGGCGGTGGTTGAGTATCTAAAACAGCGGAAGGCTCGCTCCCGCGATTGAAGGTCAAACTCAAGAGCGTCGGCCTAACGGCCTCCCGTTTCGCCTTCGGCGAGTTACTTGATAGAGCCCCAAGTAACCAAGGGCTCGTGCTCCCGGTTTGGCCCCTCCTGCGTCGGGGTTTCCTCACTCCGACGACGCTCCGTGGGCCCGCGCCGAACGGACATCCATGTCCTGAC
>NZ_JARVSX010000047.1:0-26349 GCF_030208975.1 Pseudomonas sp. ME-P-057 | reverse complement strand
GTGACGCCTGACGCTTTCCCGGCTAAAGCCGGTCCCACTAAAGGCAGCGTGCTGCGTCAGTGGCAGTGTGCACGCCGCTTTTGATGTCAGTGGGACCGGCTTTAGCCGGGAAGAGGCCAGTGCGAGCGACATCCATTTAACGGCGTGACTGCCGACGCTTTGCGGGGTAAAACCGGTCCCATAAATCGCGGAGTACTTGGCAGTACTCACCCAATCGCCTGGGTCACCATCGCGAACTGGGCAATCCCATCCCGTGACTGCGGCGGTTCACCCAGCACCATGCGCGGTGCTCGATCAACGCATGGCAGTCCCAGGCTTTCCAGCCAATCCACCAGACCGCACTCAGCCAGAACATCGAAACGCACAAACGCGCCGGGGGTCAGCGCCAGCAAATACGAAATCATCTGCTGCGCCCGCTGCAGATTTTGCGCAACCACCGGACCAATAAGATACCCGCGGCCGAAACGGCGGAGCAGGGCGCAGCCTTTCAGTTGCCCGCGCACTCCGATGCCCGCCACACATTCCGCCGTCGGCAGCAGCTCATTCAAGACGGCCGTGCGGTCCAGTCCGCTGCCGGCATTGGCCAGTTCGATTAACTGCGGGTATTCGTCCCGGGCCAGTTCGCGGCAGCGATCATCCCCCGTTGCAGCCACGGTCTGCGTGGTTTGCGGCACGCCCTGATGCTGTTGAATCCGCGCGTATTCGACGAAACCCATGCTCACATACAGCGGCGACCCGGATTCAGTCGCATTAAGAATCGGCGTGCGCGGCGCTGCGGCGTCCAGGCACAGCTTCATCAGCTGGCGGCCGATGCCTTTGCTCTGGTGCCGGTCACTGACGATCACCAGGCCGATGGAGGAATACGCGCCCTGATGGCATGCGAACGCCACCCCCACCAATTGACCGTGGTGTTCGGCGACGAAGCCCTCGGAGGTGCGCTGCACCATCGCCCAATCTTCCTCGCGATGGGGCCACTTCAAGTGCACGGAGAGCGCGTGAGCGGCGGGCATGTCGGCCGCTGTGGCGGTGCGATAACGGTAGGCGTCGCTCATACGAGTTTTCCTGTAACAAGGCTGCTGTTCGCCAGTTGCGGCACCAGCGATGGCTGGGTAAACCTGCGGATGTCAAAGGGACTGATGGACGTGCTGGTGCTGCCGGTGCTGATCAGTTCGGCCATCACATCGCCAACACCCGGGCCTAGCTGGAAACCATGGCCGCAGAACCCGAAGGCGTAGAACAGCCCGTCCACCATGCCACTCGGGCCCATGACCGGCAGAGAATCCGGCGTGTAACTTTCGATGCCGCTCCAGGTGCGGATGATGTTGAGTTTCTCGGCACCCGGTACCAGCCGCTGCATCTGGCGCATCTGATTGAGCAGGCTTTCGGGCTTGAAAAAAGCCCGGCGGTTGACCATGTCGGGCGCGCAGCGGTTGCCGCCGCCGATGATGATGTTGCCGCGCGGGATCTGCCGAAAATAGATCACCTCCTCTTTGATTTTGGTGAACACGCCGATCACCGTGGGCAAGGCATAGGGCACAGGCTCGGTCACCGACATCTGCGGGCCGTTGGGCTCCAGAGGCACCGGTTCATCGAACTGTTCAGACAGTTTGGTCGCCCACGCGCCCGCGGTGATCAACAGTTGCTCGGCAACAAACAGCTGGCCGTCTGTGGTGGTGACATGAAACTGCTCGCCGACCTTTTGCACGTCGGCGACCTCAGTGCATTCTTCGATTCGTGCGCCGAGCCGACGCGCCGCGCGGGCAAAGGCCGGGGCCGCCAGACGCGGGTTGGCGTGACCGTCATGGGGCGCATACGAACCGCCCCTGACCTCGGGCCCAAGAAAACCAAAACGCGCGCGCAGCTCGGCCCCACGATAGATTTTCAGGTCCAGTTGCTCGGCTTCCGGGGCCGCGGCGTAGGCCTCCAGCTCGGCAATCTCATCTTCGCGGTAACACACGCGCATGTGCCCGCTGGGGATGAATTCGAGGTCGTCATCGATCAGCTCCGGCAGGCGTTTCCATAGGCCCCATGAGCGGTTGGCCAGTTCGAGCTGGCCCAGATAGCGCCCTTGTCGGCGCACGTTGCCGAAGTTCACGCCGCTGGCGTACTGACCAATCTGGTCGCGTTCCAGCAACGTCACAGCGCGGCCGCGCCGCTGCAGGAAAAACGTCGACGAGGCGCCCATGACGCCGCCGCCAATCACCAGCACATCGCTTTTCTGCGGGTTCATGAAGGCTCTTTTTGCAGGTTTCGGGGTAGCAGGTGAGGCGGTTGCAGTTCGCGGGCTACCGCTTCGATTTCGATCAGGTAACCGTGATGCAAGACCGGGACCGGGACCACGGCGCGGGCCGGCCGATGCTCGCCCAGGCAGTGCGCATAGAGGCGGTCAAAGGCTGGCCAGTGTTCGATGCCCACCACGTAGACGGTGACTTTCAGCAAGTCACCGGGGCTCAAGCCTGCTTCGCGAAGAATCGCGATCAGGTTGTCGAGCGCAATCGAGGCCTGCACCTCGAACGGCTGATCGGCACTGTGCTCGCCATTGGCGCGCACCGGCAATTGCCCGGACACGTAAAGGACGCCGCCATGGGCAATCGCCTGCGAGTAGTGACCGCCCGGTGCCGCTGCGTGGACCGTATGAATGACGTCGAGATCACCAGCCATGCAGGCGACTCCAGGTGTGCACCGCGCCGTTGGCGTCGAGGGCGTGATAGTGCGGGAATTGCGCACCGGTCGCGCACGCGTGGTTGGGGAGGATGCGTAAACGGCTACCGATGGGGAAAAGCGCGGCCAAGTCTGCATGGCAGGTGTCGCCCAGCGTGATAATGCCGTGCTCCTGATTGGCGCCAGTGACCCGCGCGCCGTCAATCCAGTCGCCCGCTTCGCTGCAGACCTGGCCGTAACCGAAATCGTGGCGCTGACGCTGGGTGCCACGATCACGACTCATGGCCATCCAGCCGGCATCGGTGATAATCCAGCCTTTGGCCAGCTGATGGCCGATCACCGTGGTCAGCACGCTCAACGCCAACTCTTCGGTCTGGCAGACACCAATGTTGTGCATGACCAGATCGAAGAACACATAAACCCCGGCGCGCACTTCAGTCACGCCGTCCAGATTCTGCGCCGAGAGGGCAGTGGGGGTGGAACCGATGCTCACGTCCGCGCAGGCGATTCCGGCCTTGCGAATACGCTCAGCCGCGTGCACGCACAGGGCGCGCTCCTGTTCGGCGAGGGCTTGCAGGGCTTCGGTGTTATCAAGTTGGTAGCTTGAACCGGCGTGGGTCATCACTCCGCGCAGTTGCACGGCGCCTTCACTGAGGATGCGCGCCACGTCGATTAGCGCAGGGTCTTCAGCGGCGAGGCCCGAGCGATGGCCGTCGCAGTCAACCTCAATCCAGACAGGCAAGGCCTCATCGTGCTCACGCGCAAACGCGACGATCGCCCGCGCGCCCTGAACGCTGTCGGTCAGCACGCTTAGGTTGCAGCCAGCGCGCCGTAGCGCCAGCGCCTGGGGTAATTTGCCGGGGGCAATGGCGACCGCGTACAACACATCGTCGATGCCTTGGCTGAAACAGTGTTCGGCTTCTTTCAGTGTGGAGACCGTGACGCCGCTGGCGCCGGCTGCGATCTGCGCGTGAATTACCGGCAGGCATTTACTGGTCTTGACGTGGGGACGCAGACGCACGCCGAGGCCTTCCATGCGCTGCTGCATGCGCTGGATATTGCGCTGCATGCGCGGGACGTCCACCAGGGCAGCGGGCGTGTCGAGAGAGGTGATCAGCGTAGACATGACAGATCTCGGGTGGCGGGGAACAGGCTGCACTCTACGCAGCGGCCGTTAAGGTGTGGTTCAATTCAGCCTCATCAGTCATTAAGTAAAAGTGAATGATCTCCATCGAAGATCTGCGCCTGGCGGTCGCCCTGAGCCGTGCCGAATCCCTGAGCGCGGCGGCCAGGCTCCTGAATGTCTCACCGCCTGCGTTGTCCATGCGGCTGCGTAAACTGGAGACGCGGCTGGGCCTGGCCCTGGCCAACCGCGACGCCCGCCGCCTGAGCCTGACGGCCGACGGGGAACGCTTCTCACGGGAAAGCGCGTTGTTGCTGGAACAGCTCGAAGCGCTCCCGGAATCCTTCCGGCAAAAGGACGAAAGGCTGGTCGGCACATTGCGGCTGGCGGCGCCATTTGGCTTCGGGCGGCAGCGCGTTGCGCCGCTGCTGGCACGGTTTATCAGGCTCCATCCGCAGTTGTGCCTGCACCTTGATCTGCGCGAAACCCCCTGGCCGGACCGCCATGACAGCGATGCCGTGATCCACATCGGCCACCTCAACGACAGCCTGTGGACCGCGCGGCAACTTTCCCCCAACGACCGCTGGCTGTGCGCAAGCCCGGCCTACCTGCAAGAACACGGCGAACCGGCGTCACCGGACCAACTTGGCGCCCATCGCTGTATCTGCATCCGCGAGAACGATGAAGACGTCACCCTGTGGCACCTGCAAAAAGGCACCGCCCGCAAAACCTTGCGCATCGAACCGGCGTTGCTGACCAACGACGGCAGCGTCGCCCGCCGCTGGGCCGAGCAAGGCCTGGGACTGGTGCTACGTTCGCAATGGGACGTCAGCGACGCCATCGCCAGTGGCAACCTCATCCGCGTCCTCGCCGACTGGAACTTCGACAGCGCCCCCGTCAACCTCCTCGTACCCTCACGCAAACTGCGCAGCCCGCGGGTGCAGGCATTGGTGGCATTTCTGGAAGATGCGATGAAGGTATGAGTGATGAAGTTTGCTCGGGAAGCAGGCGTTACAGCGCAACATCGGCGGCGCTGCGACTTGCCTCTTCCCGGCTAAAGCCGGTCCCACTAAAAAGCACCGCGTGGAGCCAGCGAGACCGGTGAGGCCGGTGACGCGGAGCGTCAGGGGATGCATTCCCACGCGGAGCGTGGGAACGATCGATACGATCGGGATCAAAGGCTTCCCGGCTAAAGCCGGTCCCACAAGGTGTCGGCGTTTTTCAGTGGGACCGGCTTCAGCCGGGAAGCTTTTGATTTGCCTTTGATCTGCCTTTGATCTTCATACGCAAAAAGCCCAAACACCGCCAATCGCGACTTGGGTGCAGGCTGAACGCAGGTCTCGTGGAGTGGGCCGAGCGGCATGGATGGCGGCGGGCCCACGGAGCGAGACCGAAGTGAAGGAACCCTGACGAAGAGGGGCCCAACCGAGAGCAGGCACTTTTGGTTACTTTTAGTTGGTCCGGCTCCCGGCTTTTTAAAAGTAACTCGCCGAAGGCGAAACCCGAGGCCGTTAGGCCGACGCTTTTGATCTTGATCTGAAAAAACGCTTATTTCACCGCATATACCTTGCGAACGTAAACCGCACTCGTCCACGCACAAAACGCCCCCTTCGCCACAAAAACCGTATCACCCGCATTAACCGTCACCTCAACACCTGCCTCATCGGCCAGCGTCACGCTCCCCTCCAACAGATGCATCAACTCATGCAACCGGTGCGCACGACCATGGCGCTGATACGGCGTCGAATCCCAAATCCCCACCTTAAACTCCGTCACCGCATCATCAAACAGACTCAACGCCCGACACTGCGGCGCCGGTCCAATCAAAATCGGCGGCTCCAGCGTCGCAGACGGATCCAGCCACAGATGCGCCGGCAACAGCGTCAACCCGGGGCGCACCGGTGCGTTTTCCACATCCACCGCACAAAATGCCCATTCGCTGCCAGCGCTCGCCTGCACCGTGACGCGACTGCCACGGCCAATCACCGCGCTGCCCCCGATGCCCAACTCAAGCGTCTGGTCCGCACTGCTCAACACCACATGCCCGGCGTGCACCACCAGCGTCTCGCTATAGGGAAAATCCTCAATCAAGGCATCGCCGCTGAACCGCACAACACCGGCAGACACACCATCGTCGCCTCGCCACGCCACCTTTCGTGCCTCGGCGAAGGGATCACGCGCGCTTAACGGCGCCGAGCTAAACGACGTCGCAACGCCGCTGCCATCAGCACGCGCCAACAGCAAAATACCGGGAGTAGACATGGGTAACGCTCCGTAGGGAATCAGCCGATCGCCTGAGTGATCAGCGCAAAAGGTTGGATGCCCTGGCTGGACTCGGGCGGCGTGCCCCGCGCCATCTGAACAACGGTGTCGATGTTCTTCAGGCCTGCTGCTTCCAGCCAGTCACTGAGGCCGCACGCCACGGGGATGTCGATGCGCACAAAAGCGTCCGGCACCTGCGCCAGCAAAACGGCGATCAGGTGTTTGGCCTGATGGCTGTTCTCCGCCACCACCGGCCCGATGCAGCGTCCGCGCCCGAACGGCCGCAGCAGGGCGAAGCCGCGCAGTTGACCGTCACGCTCGATGCCCACGGCGTGCTCCACTTGCAGGTCGCGCAACACGTCGCTGCGGTCCAGGCCGCTGGCGGCGTTGGCGAGGGCGAGCAGGGCGGCATGATCGTCAGCATTAAGGGCACGGCAGGTTTCGCCGCCCGCCAGCTCCACCAATGCCGGCACGATGGCCTGGCCTTGATGCTGCTGCACCCGACCAAACTCAACAAAACCCTGGCTGGCATATAACGGCTTGCCGGCAACGGTGGCATTGAGGGTCGGCGTGCGCGGCTCGCATGCGGCAAGGGCCATCTCCATCAAGCGACGGCCGATGCCCTGGCCCTGATAATCATTGCTGACGATTACCAGGCCGATGGTTGCGAAATCACCTTGAGGGCAGACAAAGGCGCTGCCGATCAGGCGGCCGCCGTCCATCACCACGAAGCCGTCGCTGACCCGATGCAACATGGCCCAGTCGTCCAGGCGGTGGGGCCACTTCAGTTGCACCGACAGGTCGTGGGCGGCGGGCAGGTCAGCCACGGTCATGGGGCGGTAGGTATAAGAAGGGTGTGGCAGGGCGGACATGGCGAGGCTCCGTTATGCAGTATTCAGGTAAGCGCTGGAGGCCTGTATCCCACCTGATGCGAGGGCTGACAAGGGGCCTTGGCATATTCGGCAGATTCGTCCCGCGCCGGGGGACGGGACCCTACTTCGTACTTAAATCCGGGGCGAGTGCGGCAGCAAATGCCAAGCCCGGATTTTATCGTTTCAGCCCCGATGATCGATCCTGCGCTCTGCGTGCAGGCGATCGAGCCGCCTCGCCACATTATCTGCCGCCGCAAGCCCCATTCTTAAGCCTTCCCACGCTGCAATCCCCGGAAAAGCCCCCTAAAAGCGCACAAACACAGGCCCCGCCCAAGCCTGGCGCGCACCGCAAAGTCTGCTGAGGCCAGCCACCAAAACGGTGGTTTGTATTGAGCACGGGTCGTTTTAGACGGCATATGCTGATTTCACAGTGATGTAATGAACCTGTGCTGCAACGAGGCCGCCGCGCCGCCAGGGCAGCGAACGCTTGCCACACTCAACTGACTTCAGGACCGCACTCAATGAGCTTTCTTCGTCCCAAATTCATTACGTTCGACTGCTACGGCACGCTCACCAACTTCCACATGGGCACCATGACCCGCGAGCTCTTCGCCGACCGCGTCAAGCCTGAACAGATGGACCAGTTCGTCAAAGACTTTTCGGCCTACCGGCTCGATCAGGTAATGGGCGACTGGCAGCCGTACGACGTCATTCTCAAGACCGCCCTGGCCCGAACCTGCAAACGTTGGGGCGTCGAGTACCGTGATGAAGGCCAGCTGTATTACGACGCAGTGCCGACCTGGGGTCCCCATGCCGACGTGCCGGCCGGTCTGTCGAAGATCGCCGACAAGATTCCCCTGGTGATCTTCTCCAACGCCAGCGACAGCCAGATCATGTCCAACGTCGACAAGCTCGGCGCGCCGTTCCACAAGGTCTTCACCGCCGAGCAGGCCCAGGCCTACAAGCCACGTCTGGCCGCGTTCGAATTCATGCTCGACAACCTCGGCTGCGGCCCGGAAGACATCTTGCATGTGTCTTCCAGCTTCCGTTACGACCTGATGTCGGCCCACGACATGAAGATCAAGCACAAGGCCTTCGTGGCCCGTGGGCATGAAGTACCGGCGAATGCGTTCTTCGAGTATCAGCAAATTACCGACATCGGCGGACTGCCGGCGCTGGTGGGGCTGTAACTCAGGCACCGTCTACCGGTTTTCGGCACGCAGGTTTTGACGCAAGGGGTTAAAGATGGGCAGTGAATCCTATTGGCTCGACACCGCACCGGCCTTCACCGGTGCCCAACTCGGCGGCTTGCCCGGGCAGGTCGACGTGGCCGTGATCGGCGGTGGATTCACCGGCCTGTCGGCAGCACGTGCGTTGGCGCTCAAGGGTGCCAGCGTGGTGGTGCTGGACGCCGGTCGCGTGATCGGCGAAGCCTCGGGGCGCAACGGCGGGCAGTGCAATACCGGCGTGGCGCAGGACTACGCCGGTCTGCACGCCAGCCTCGGTGCGGCCAAAGCGCGTGCCTATTACCAGGCCTATGAAAGCGCGGTGCAGACCGTGGTTTCGCTGGTCGAGCAGGAAGGAATCTCCTGTGATCTGGTGCGCAACGGCAAGCTCAAACTGGCGGCCAAACCCCTGCATTACGAAGGCCTGGCTCGCACCTGCGAGCTGATCCGTCAGGAGGTGGACGCCGATGTCGAGCTGCTGAATGCCGAGCAAACCCGTACCGAAGTCAACTCGGCGCAGTTTCACGGTGGCCTGTTGCAGCGTAATGGCGTTCAGATGCACGTCGGCCGTTTTGGTGTCGGGCTGGCGGAAGCCGCTGCCCGCTGCGGCGCAATGGTCTACGAACACACCCCGGTCAAGGACTGGAAGCCCAAGGCTGGCGGTTATCAGGTCAACACCGCCAAGGGTTCGCTGCAGGCAGGTCAGGTGCTGTTGGCGACCGGCGCTTGCCAGCACGGGGACCTTGGCTGGTACCGCCGGCGGATCGTGCCGGTGGGCAGTTTTGTCATCGCCACAGAAGTCTTGCCTCAGGCGCTGATCGACCAGTTGTTGCCGCAGCATCGGGCGTACGTCACCAGCCGGATGATCGGCAACTACTTCCGCCTGACCCCGGACAACCGCCTGCTGTTTGGCGGCCGCGCGCGGTTTGCCATGTCCGACGGCGTGTCCGACGCCAAGAGCGGCAAGGTGCTGCAGGCGGCAATGCTTCAGATGTTTCCGCAATTGGCCGACGTGAAGATCGACTATTGCTGGGGCGGCCTGGTGGACATGACGTCCGACCGTCTGCCCCGCGCCGGCCAGCACGGCGGCGTGTTTCATTCCATGGGTTACAGCGGCCATGGCGTGCAGATGTCGGTGCACATGGGCCAGGTCATGGCTGAGGTCATGGCCGGCAACGCGGCGGCCAATCCCTGGCGTGAGCTGGAATGGCCGGCGATCCCCGGGCACTTCGGCAAGCCCTGGTTTCTGCCGTTTGTGGGCGCCTATTACCGCTTGCAGGACTATCTGCACTGAATCATGCACTGACTCGCCGCTGTAGCGTCACCGTCGTTTGCGTTTCCAGGACGCTCCGGACATCCGTGAGCACTCGAATATCCCGATCATCGACAGGTAGCCTGATATGACTGACCACAAAGACACCCCCGAGCTTATCTCCGGCCCAGACAGCCTGCGGGTATTTGAAGGCCTCAATCGCGGCATGTCGCGGCGCAACGCCTTGCAGATGCTCGGCCTGGCTGGCGTCGCTGCAGCGGGGGCGGGCAGCCTGTTCGGCAGCGCCGGCAAACTGTTCGCCGAAGAAGCCACCGCCGGCGGCAAGGGCAAGCCTGGCGGCAAGATTCGTGTGGCCGGCATGTCCAGTTCCACCGCCGACACCCTCGACCCGGCCAAGGGTGCGCTGTCCACCGACTATGCCCGTCAGTACATGTTCTACAACGGCCTGACCCGTTTCGATAAGCATCTGGTGCCGCAGCTGGAGCTGGCCGAGCGCATCGACAACGTAGATGCCACGCTGTGGACCATCACCTTGCGCAAGGACGTGACGTTCCACAACGGCAAGGGCCTCAGCGCCGCCGACGTGGTGTTCTCCCTCAGCCGCCACAAGGACCCGCTGACCGGTTCCAAGGTCATGCCGCTGATGGAGCAGTTTGCCGAGATCAAGGCCACCGGCCCTAACGAGGTGCAGATTCGCCTCAGCGCCGCGAACGCCGAACTGCCGTCGATCCTCGCCGTGTCACACCTGCTGATCGTTCCCGAGGGCACCACCGACTTCAACAAAGGCATCGGCACCGGGCCGTTCACCGTCGGCGAGTTCAAGCCGGGTGTGCGTTCGGTGGCCGTGCGCAACAAGAACTACTGGAAACCGGGCCTGCCCTACCTTGACGAGATCGAGTTCATCGCGATTGGCGACGAGCCGTCGCGGGTCAATGCGCTGCTGTCCGGCGACGTACACATGATCAACGAGGTTAACCCGCGCTCCACCACGCGCATTGCTGCAAGCCCCAAACACCGCGTCGTCGATGCGCCGTCGGGCAACTACACTGATTTGATCATTCGCCAGGACCAGTTGCCCGGCAAAAGCCCGGAATTCACCCAGGCCATGAAGCTGTTGCTGGACCGCGAACAGGTCAAGTCAGCCGTGTTCCGTGGCTTCGCCGTGGTCGGCAACGATCACCCGATTGCCCCAGGGTCGCGCTACTTCAACACTGACTTGCCGCAGACCGTTTACGATCCTGAAAAAGCCAGGTTCCTGCTGAAGAAAGCCGGCATGGAAAGCATCACTATGCCGGTCATGGCGTCGCCTGCCGCCACCGGTTCGGTGGACATCGCCGTGCTGCTGCAGCAGTCGGCGAAACAGGCCGGGCTCAAGCTGGACGTGAACCGTCTGCCCAGCGACGGCTATTGGTCCAACCACTGGATGAAGCATCCGTTGAGCTTCGGCAACATCAACCCGCGGCCTAATGCCGACGTGATGTTCTCGCAGTTCTTCCAGTCCAAGGCGCCGTGGAACGAGTCCGGGTGGCAGAACGACCAGTTCGACCAGTTGCTGATGCTGGCACGGGGCGAAACCGACGACGCCAAGCGCGCCAGGATGTATGGCGACATGCAAACGCTGGTTCACGATCACTGCGGCATCGGCGTACCGGTGTTCATCAGCAACATCGACGGCGTCGACCAGCGCATCAAGGGCTACGACTCCAACCCGTTGGGCGGCTTCATGGGTTACATGTTCGCCGAACAGGTGTGGCTGGACGCTTGAGGAGGCTGTGCGATGAATAGCCATACGCTGTGGTTGATCTGCCGGCGCTTCGGTGCCGGGATCGTGACCTTATTGATCGTGTCGATGGTCGTCTTCGCGATCACGGCCGTGCTGCCGGGCGACGCGGCGCAGCAATCCCTCGGTCAGTTCGCCACCCCGGAACAGGTGGCGGCGCTGCGCCTGAAACTGGGGCTCGATCAACCCGGCGTGTTGCGCTACCTGCACTGGTTGATGAGCCTGCTGACCGGCGACATGGGCCAGTCGGTGTCCAACGCCATGCCGGTGGGTGAATTGATGGCCGGCCGTGTGCCGAATACGCTGATGCTGGCGGCCGCCACGGCGCTGGTGTCTGTGCCTCTGGCGCTGATCCTCGGCATCGGTTCGGCCATGGGCCGGGGCGGGCGCATCGACAGCTGCCTGAGCTTCATCACCCTGGCCATGGTCGCGGTGCCGGAGTTTCTGGTGGCGACCCTGGCGGTGCTGATTTTCGCGGTCAACCTCGGTTGGCTGTCGGCGCTGTCCTATGCCACCGACATCACCTCGCCGCTGCAATTTTTGCGCACCTATGCGTTACCGGTGATGACCCTGTGCTGCGTGATCGTGGCGCAGATGGCACGGATGACCCGCGCTGCCGTCATCGACCAGCTCGACAGCCCCTACGTGGAAATGGCCCGTCTCAAAGGCGTGAGCCCGATCCGCATCGTGCTGCGGCACGCCCTGCCCAACGCGATTGGACCGATTGCCAACGCCATCGCCCTGAGCCTGTCGTACCTGCTGGGCGGGGTGGTGATCGTCGAGACCATCTTCAATTACCCCGGTATCGCCAGCCTGATGGTCGATGCCGTAACCAACCGCGACATGGCCCTGGTGCAAGCCTGCACCATGCTGTTCTGCGCGGCCTATCTGGCGTTGGTGTTACTTGCCGACCTGTGCGCCATCCTCTCCAACCCGAGGCTGAGAAACCAATGAACCCGCTCATTGCGAAATCCAGGCCTGCATCTTCTGCTCTGGCCCTGGCCAAAGTCTCCGGCAACCCGCCCTGGCTGGGACTGGTCGGCGCCGCCGTCTGCGTGATCTGGCTGCTGGTGGCGCTATTGGGCCCTTGGGTGGCGCCGCACCCGGTCGGCGAAGTGGTCTCCGACAACATCTTCGAAGGCTTCACGCTGGCGCATCCGTTTGGTACCGATTACCTGGGCCGCGACATGCTCAGCCGGGTGCTGGTGGGCGCGCGCTTCACCGTCGGCCTGTCGCTGGTGGCGGCGCTGTTGGCCAGCACCTTGGGCACCGGTTGCGCGCTGCTGTCAGTGGTGTCGCCAAAGTGGCTGGACGAAATCATCAGCCGGATCATGGACGCCTTCATATCGATCCCCAGCAAAATGCTCGCGCTGATCATGGTCTCGGCCTTTGGCTCGTCAGTCACGCTGCTGATCTGCACGGCGGTCATCAGTTACATCCCCGGTTCGTTCCGGGTGGCCCGCAGCATGGCGGTGAACATCGAAGCGCTCGAATACGTGCAAGTGGCGCGCACACGGGGCGAAAGCAAGTTGTACGTGGCGTGCCGTGAAATTCTGCCAAACATGCTCAATCCGGTGCTCACGGACCTGGGGCTGCGCTTCGGCTACATCGTGTTGTTGCTCAGCGGCATGAGCTTTCTGGGCCTTGGCGTGCAGCCGCCGGACGCCGACCTGGGTTCGCTGGTGCGGGAAAACATCGGCGGCCTCAATCAGGGCGCAATGGCGATCATCATTCCGGCGCTGGCCATTGGCACGCTGACCATCGGCGTCAATCTGCTGATCGACTACCTGTCGTCCCGACGTGGTCGGCGCTCGGGAGGCCATTGATATGACTCAATTGATTCGCGTCGAAGACTTGCGCGTGGTAGCGGGTGATCCGGGCCAAGAGGTTGAAATCGTCAAAGGGGTTAGCTTTGCCCTTGAAAGAGGCGAAGTGCTGGCGCTGATCGGCGAGTCCGGCTCCGGCAAAACCACGATTGCCCTGGCCTTGCTCGGTTATGCGCGGCGCGGCTGCCGGTTGTCCGGCGGCGTGGTGCAGGTCGGCGACCACGACATGCTCGCCCTGAGCGAAAAACAGCTGCAGGGCCTGCGCGGCAATCGCGTGTCCTACATCGCGCAAAGCGCTGCTGCAGCGTTCAACCCGGCGAAAAAGCTCCTCGATCAAGTGGTCGAAGGCCCGTTGATCCATGGCCTTGGCACCCGCGCGGAGCTGGAAGCCAAGGCCATCGGCCTGTTCCACGACCTGGCCTTGCCGAACCCGGAACGCATTGGCCGTCGCTACCCGCACCAAGTGTCCGGCGGGCAACTGCAACGGGTAATGGCGGCGATGGCGCTGATCAGCGACCCGTTGCTGGTGGTGCTGGATGAGCCGACCACGGCGCTGGACGTGACCACCCAGATCGACGTGCTGCGGGCCTTCAAGCGTGTGGTGCGTGAGCGCGGCGCCACGGCGGTCTACGTGTCCCACGACCTGGCGGTGGTCGCGCAAATGGCCGATCAGATTGTGGTGCTCAACGGCGGGCAGATCCTTGAACAAAGCGCCACCGCGCCGCTGCTCAAGGCACCGACCCACGAATACACCCGCAGCCTGCTGGCGGCGGCGCGCCCCGACACGCGCATTCGCCCGCCCTGCGGCGTTGCCGAAGAGGCGCCGTTGCTTACAATCACAGGCCTGACCGCCGGCTACGGCAACAAAAACCTGCACGGCATGCCGGCCATCCGCGTGCTCGAAGACATCGACCTGACGGTGCGGCGGGGTCAGGCCATTGGCGTGATCGGTGAGTCGGGTTCGGGCAAATCGACCCTGGCGCGGGTAGTGGCGGGGCTGCTGACCCCGGCCCTCGGCGGCCTGACGTTCGACGGCCAGCCCTTGGGTGGCAGCCTGTCCGAGCGCACGCCGGAGCAGTTTCGGCGGATCCAGATGGTCTTCCAGAACGCCGACACAGCGCTCAATCCGATGCACAGCGTCGCAACCATCCTCAGTCGCCCGCTGAAAATGTATTTCGGCCTCAAGGGTTCGGCATTGCAGGCGCGCATCGGCGAGCTGCTCGACCTGGTGCGCCTGCCGCGGGACATGGCCGACCGCCGGCCCAATGAACTGTCGGGCGGGCAGAAGCAGCGGGTCAACCTGGCCCGGGCGCTGGCGGCCAAGCCCGACCTGATCCTCTGCGATGAAGTCACCTCGGCCCTCGACACAGTGGTCGGCGCGGCGATTCTCGAACTGTTGCGCGACCTGCGTCAGCAACTGGGGGTGTCCTACCTGTTTATCAGCCATGACATCTCCACCGTGCGCGCGCTGTGCGATGACATCGTGGTGATGTACAGCGGCCACAAAGTCCACGCCGGCCGCCGCGAGTCGTTTACCGAGGCACCGTACCATCCGTACACCGACCTGCTCATTCACTCGGTGCCGGAACTGCGCCAGGGCTGGCTGGAAACCTGCGGCGCCACCCATGGCGAGCTGCCTCCGATCGGCGAGCGGGCCAACCTGCCTGAGCTGTGCACCTTCCTCAATCGCTGCCCGGTGCGCGTCGACGGGCTGTGCAATCGGACCGCGCCGAAGCGCCGTACGCTGGACAACGGCAGCGAAATTCTCTGTCACCGCGACGGCGCCGATCTGCTGGCCACCCAGCGCGGCGTTACCCTTACCAGCTTGGGAGCATATGCATGAAAGGGCGTTTTGTGAGGCTGGCCGAACAGGGCCGGCCGACGGTCAAGCTGACCGTGGATGGCGCGCAGGTCCAAGCACTGCAGGGCGACACGCTGATGGTCGCTTTGCTTACCCAGGGCGCGGCGCTGCGTCAGTCGGAATTCGACAGTGGCCGACGCGCCGGTTTCTGCCTGATGGGCGCATGCCAGGATTGCTGGGTCTGGACCCGCGGTGGTGAGCGCCTGCGCGCCTGCTCCAATGAAGTCCGCGACGGCCTGGACATCGTCACCACACAACCGGAGGCGACATGGCCACTTCACAGCTGAGTTCCCATCGGGTCGTTATCGTGGGCGCGGGGCCTGCCGGTGTGCGCTGTGCCGAAACCCTGCTCGCGGCGGGCATCAAACCGATTCTGGTGGACGAAAACCGCCGCGACGGCGGACAGATCTACCGCCGCCAGCCAGACGGCTTCACCCGTGATTATTCCGCCTTGTATGGCAGCGAAGCCGACAAAGCCAAAGACCTGCACCAGACGTTCGACCGCCTGCGCGGCGCCATCGATTACCGACCCGACACCTTGGTCTGGAACCTCACGCCGGGGCAGTTGTGCTGCGTCAGTCAGGGCCGTCACAGCACGCTGGACTACGACGCGCTGATTCTCTGCACCGGCGCCACCGACCGGCTGATGCCCGTCGAAGGCTGGCAACTGGCGGGCACCTACAGCCTGGGCGGGGCGCAGATCGCGTTGAAAAATCAGGCCGTTTCCATTGGCCATCGCGTGGTCTTCATGGGCAGCGGGCCGTTGCTTTATCTGGTCGCCAGTCAGTACGTCAAAGCCGGCGCCACTGTGGCGGCGGTCCTCGACACCTCGCCCTTCAGTCTGCGCGTCAAAGCCCTGCCCAAACTGTTGGCGCGGCCAGGTTTATTGTGGACCGGGATGAAATTCCTGGCGCAGTTGTACCAGGCCAAAGTGCCGGTACATTTGGGCGTCAAGCCGCAGCAGGTACTGGGTGATGCTGCCAATGGCGTGGCCGGGGTACGTTTCACCACCCGCGGCGGCCGAGCCGTGACCGTGCAGGCGGATGCCGTCGCCCTGGGTTATCACCTGCGTCCGGAAACCCAGCTGGGTGACCTGGCCGGTTGCACCATGGCCTTCGATCAGGCTTCCAGCCAATGGTGGCTGGCGACCGACGAGGCCGGTCGTACTTCGGTGAGCGGCGTGTATGCCGCCGGCGACGGGGCGAAGATTCGTGGCGCCGATGCTGCCGAGCTCGCCGGACGCCGCGTGGCCCTGGCGATGCTTGAAGACCTCAAGCAACCGTTCAATGCCGGGCTGCGCGATGAACAACAACAGGCGCTGGCGGTGATGGACCAGTTTCGTCTGGGCCTGGCCGAAGCCTTTCCCTGGCCCGGCGAACAAGCGAAGGCCTTGCCTGACAGCGCCATCATTTGCCGCTGCGAGATGATTACGGCCGGCGAATTACGCCGCACGGTCAACGAGAAGGGCGCTTGTGAAGTCAACCGAGCCAAGGCTTTCAGCCGCGTCGGCATGGGCCGCTGCCAAGGGCGTTATTGCTCCCAGGCGGGTGCCGAGGTGATTGCCGCAGAAGCGGGTGTGCAGGTGCAGGAGGTCGGTCGCCAGCGCGGGCAGGCGCCGGTCAAACCATTGTCGATGCTCATCGAGGAGGTGTCGCTGTGAGCGTGCAAAAAGCAGATGTGGTGATTGTCGGCGGAGGCTTCATGGGCGCGGCGACAGCGTTCTTTCTGCGCCGGCGCGGGCAGTCGGTGATCCTCCTGGAGCGTGATCAGATCGGCCAGTACGCCAGCGGCGTCAACTTCGGCAACGTGCGTCGACAAGGGCGATTCCTTGGGCAACTGGCGCTGGCCAACCGCTCGTGGGCGCTGTGGAAACGCCTGCCGGAACTGATCGACGACGACCTTGAGTTCATCCCCAGCGGGCACATGCGCGTGTGTTATCGCGAGGACGAAATTGCCGAGCTGGAGGCCTATGCGGCTGCGCCGGAAGCCGAGCAGCTGGATTTGAAAATCTACCGCGGCGCCGAGCTGCACCAGCGTTTTGGCTTCCTCGGCGCAGACGTTAAAGGCGGCTCGCACGCGCCCCACGACGGCCACGCCAATCCGCGCCTCGCCGCGCCGGCCTTTGCCCGCGCCGCCCGACGGCTGGGGGCGCAGATTGAAGAGCGCACGGAAGTGGCCGAGGTCGAGAAGGTCGGCGGTGACTTCCACGTTACCACCACCGACGGCCGCCGGTATCAGGCCGCGCAGCTGTTAATCACCGCTGGCGCCTGGGGCCAGAAGCTCTCGGCGCAATTCGGCGAACCGGTGCCGCTGGATACCCATGGCCCGCAGATGGCCGTCACCGAGCCGGTGCCCTACGCGTTGCCGACGGTAATCGGCGTGTACACGAAGATTCCGGAGGAGGTGATCTACTTCCGCCAGATCCCCCGCGGCAATATTGTTATCGGCGGTGGCGTTCGCAGCAAACCGGACATGCTCAACCGTCGCGCTTATGTCGAGCCGCGCAGCATTGTCAATCAGATCGAACAGATGCGCCGTCTGCTGCCGGGCGTGCAGAACCTGAACATCATCCGCGTGTGGAGCGGTATCGAAGGCTACCTGCCCGATTCGCTGCCCATCATGGGGGCCAGCGGCACGGTCGAGGGATTGTTCTACGCCTTCGGCTTCTGCGGCCACGGTTTTCAACTGGGCCCGGGGGTCGGTGACGTGATGGCCGAACTGCTCGCCACCGGCAGCACCACAACGCCCGTCGAGCCATTTTCCATCACGCGTTTTGCCCTTCCTGCCGAGCAACGGAGCCAAGCCTCATGAAACCCCGCGTCCTCGAGATTCTCAAACGGCTGATGGCCTTCGAAACGGTGTCGTCAGAGTCCAACATGGCGTTGATCGAGTACGTCCGCGACCTGCTGCTAAGCAAGGGCGTCGAGTCGCTGATCGTCAAGGATCAGAGTGGCAAAAAAGCCAACCTGTTCGCCAGCACCGGGCCGAAGGACCAGCCCGGCGTGCTGCTCTCCGGGCACACCGACGTGGTGCCGGCGGCGGGGCAGGCATGGACCTTTCCAGCGTTCGCCGCCACCGTGCAGGACGGGCGCATTTATGGCCGTGGCAGCTGCGACATGAAGGGCTTCATCGCCCTGGCCATCGACGCCATGCTCGACGCGGCAGAGCACTCACTCAACCGCCCGCTGCAACTGGCGTTGTCCCATGACGAGGAGATCGGTTGCGTGGGCGTGCGACGCTTGCTCGACGTGCTGCACCTGACCCCTGTGCGGCCGTTTCTCTGCGTGGTCGGCGAACCGACCAACATGCAGTTTGTACTGGGCCACAAGGGCAAGGGGTCCTACCGCACCCATTGCCGGGGCCAGGAGGCGCATTCTTCCCTGGCGCCGCGTTCGGTCAACGCCATTCATGTGGCCTGCGACTTCATCGCCTCGCTGCGTGAGAGCCAACAGCACCTGCAACAGCACGGCGCGCAGGACACTGACTACGACGTGCCCTACAGCACCGTGCATGTCGGCCAGATCAGCGGCGGCAAGGCGCTGAACATCGTGCCGAACCTGTGCACCCTGGATTTCGAAGTGCGCAACCTGCCGGCGGATAACCTGGATCAATTCATCGAGCAGATGCGCGAGCGTGCCGAAGTGATTGTGCGTGAGGCGCAGAAGCTTTCGAGCGTGGCGGCCATCGAGATCGAAACCATCAACGTCTACCCTGGTCTCGACACCCACCCCACCGTCGAGGCGGTGAGCTTCCTCAAGCAATTTGCCGCGCCGGACACCGGCATGAACAAGGTCTCGTTTGGCACCGAAGGGGGCTTGTTCAAGCAGCGCCTCGATGTGCCGGTGGTGGTGTGTGGCCCGGGGTCCATCGAGCAGGCGCACAAGCCGGACGAGTTTATCGAGGTCAGCCAGATGGACGCCGGTGAACGCTTTTTGCAAGGTTTGCTGGGCTCGCTGAAGGCGTAGCAGAGCCTGCCGTCCTGCGTTGAATTTCAGCACGGCACGCTGGTTTGAAGGCGCTTTCGGCATCCTCCGCCGAGCCAGATCCCTAGACTGGAATCTGTCTCGGATCAGGACTCGACCATGCTCAAGAATCGCTTGCAAGACCCCGGCCTGCTGGCTGAACGCGCCTACGTGAACGGTGAATGGATCGCCGCCGACAGCGGCGCCACCCTTGAAGTCCGCGACCCCGCCACGGGCGACCTGCTTGCGCAGGTCCCGGCCATGGACGCAATCGATACCCGCCGCGCCGTCGAAGCGGCCGAACTCGCCTGGCCGGCCTGGCGTGCGCGCCCGGCGGCAGAACGCGCAGCGCTGCTGGAGCGCTGGTTTCAGGCGATGATCGACCACCTCGATGACCTCGCGCTGATCATGACCAGCGAGCAGGGCAAGCCGCTGAACGAGGCCAAGGGCGAGATCCGCTACGGCGCCGGCTTCGTCAAATGGTTCGCGGAAGAAGCGCGCCGGGTCTACGGCGAAACCATGCCGGCCCCCAGTGGCGACCGCCGTCTGCTGACCCTCAAGCAACCCGTGGGTGTCTGCGCCGCGATCACCCCGTGGAATTTCCCCAACGCGATGATCACCCGCAAATGCGCGCCGGCGCTGGCAGCCGGTTGCCCGGTCATCGTCAAGCCGTCTGACCTCACGCCGCTGTCGGCCCTCGCGCTGGCGGTCCTGGCCGAGCGCGTCGGCATTCCAGCCGGCGTATTCAACGTCCTCACGGGGATGCCCGCCGGCATCGGTGCAGAACTCACCGGCAACCCGGCGGTACGCAAGATCTCCTTCACCGGCTCCACCGCCGTCGGCCGCCTGCTGATGCGCCAGAGCGCCGAACACATCAAGCGCCTGAGCCTGGAACTGGGCGGCAACGCGCCGTTTGTGGTGTTCGACGACGCCGACCTGGAACAGGCCGTGGCCGGGGTGATGATCAGCAAGTTTCGCAACGCCGGACAAACCTGCGTGTGCGCCAACCGCATCCTGGTGCAGGCGGGCATCTACGACCGCTTCGCCGCGCGGCTGGTGGAGGAGGTGGGCAAACTCAAGGTCGGCAACGGCCTGGAAGAGGGCGTGACCATCGGCCCGCTGATCAACCCTGCGGCGGTCAGCAAGGTAGCTCGGCACATCGACGATGCCCTGAGTCAGGGCGCGAAACTGCTCTGCGGCGCGATTCCCGCAGGCGGCAGCCAGTTCGTGCAACCCACTGTGCTGGCTGAGGTCCACGCCGGGATGTTGTTGGCGAATGAGGAAACCTTCGGCCCGGTGGCGCCGTTGATGCGCTTTACTGATGAAGCTGAGGCGCTGGCCTTGGCCAACGCCACCCCATTTGGCTTGGGCGCCTACTTTTTCACCCAGGACCTCAAGCGCTCGTGGCGTTTTGGTGAGGCGCTGGAATTCGGCATGGTCGGCCTCAACACCGGGATCATCTCGATGGAAGTCGCGCCCTTCGGCGGCATCAAACAATCGGGCCTCGGCCGCGAAGGCAGCAAATACGGCCTGGACGAGTACCTTGAAGTCAAAGCCTTCCACATCGGCGGCTTGAACTGATTCATCCCGAGGGGCGCAGCATGAGCAAGGCATTCAGGATCGCCGCGATTGCAGGCGATGGCATCGGCAAGGAAGTCCTGCCGGAAGGGTTGCGGGTACTGGAGCAGGCGGCCAGGAAATGGCAACTGAACCTGAGCATCGATGTGCTCGACTGGGCCCACTGCGACTACTACCTGGCGCATGGACAGATGATGCCCGATGACTGGTTCGCGCAGCTAAAAGGCTATGACGCGATTTACTTCGGCGCGGTCGGCTGGCCCGACAAGGTCCCGGACCACATTTCTCTCTGGGGGTCCTTGCTCAAGTTTCGCCGGGACTTCGACCAGTACGTGAACATCCGTCCGGTACGCCTGTTCCCCGGCGTACCCTGTCCGCTGGCCGGGCGCAAACCGGGCGACATCGACTTCGTCGTCATCCGCGAAAACACCGAGGGCGAATATTCGTCCGTAGGCGGCAAGATGTTCGAAGGCACCGACCACGAGTTCGTGCTGCAGGAATCGGTGTTCACCCGCCGTGGCGTCGACCGCATCCTCAAGTTCGCCTTCGAACTCGCTCAGACCCGCCCGCGCAAACGCCTGACGGCGGCGACCAAGTCCAACGGCATCTCCATCAGCATGCCGTACTGGGACGAGCGTACGGCACTGATGGCGGCGAACTACCCCGAGGTGACGTGGGACAAGCAGCACATCGACATCCTCTGCGCACGCTTCGTCTTGCAGCCGGACCGCTTTGATGTGGTGGTGGCGTCGAATCTGTTCGGCGACATCCTGTCCGACCTCGGCCCGGCGTGCGCCGGCACCATCGGCATCGCGCCCTCGGCCAATCTCGACCCGGAACGGCGCTTCCCCTCGCTGTTCGAACCGGTGCATGGCTCTGCGCCTGACATCTACGGGCAGAACATCGCCAACCCCATCGCGATGATCTGGTCCGGCGCGCTGATGCTCGACTTCCTCGGCAACGGCGACGAACGCTACCGCGCGGCCCATGACGGGATATTGAGGGCGATTGAAGAAGTGATTGCCGAAGGACCGATCACGCCGGACCTGGGCGGGAAGGGGACGACGCAAGACGTCGGGGCGGCGATTGCCGAGAGGTTGGTTTAGGGCCGGCCGCGGTGTTTCAGTGGGACCGGCTTTTGACGCTTAGTGGCACCGACTTTAGCCGGGAAGGCGGATGCCACACCGGAAATTGGTAGCGATTGCGCGGGCCTCTTCCCGGCTGAAGCCGGTCCCACTATGGATATGCGCGGTGTGTCAGTGGGACTGGCTTTAGCCGGAAAGGCGTCACACGGCACACCCCAAAAATTGATCACCAGTGCACTGGCCTCTTCCCGGCTAAAGCCAGTCCCACTAAAAACATGCGCGGTGTCAGTGGGACCGGCTTCAGCCGGGAAGCCCTTGATCTGCTTTTGATTCTCATACACAAACAGTCCAGACACCACTAATCGCGACTTGGGTGCAGGCCGAACTTAGACGACGCGCAGTGGGTCGAGCCGCATGGATGCGGCGAGCGCGCCGTCAGGACATGGATGTCCGTTCGGCGCGGGCCCACGGAGCGTCGTCGAAGTAAGGGTACTCCGACGAAGGAGGAGCCCAACCAGGAGCAAGCACCCTTGGTTACTTGGGGATGGTGCGACTTTCGACCTTTCCAGGTAACTCGCCGAAGGCGAAACAGTCTGCCCCCAGGCAGGCGCCCTTGATCTTGATCGGGCTTTTGATCTGGATGTCGATCTAAGAAAACTCAATACCCCCGATTCCGATCTACCTGACCCACCATCCGCTCCCCCCGCTCAAACCGCCGAATATTCTCCAACAACACCCCGAATGCACTCGCTGGCTGCGTCATCGCCGCCACATGCGGCGTCAGCACCACCTGCGGGTGATCCCAAAACGGATGATCCGCCGCCGCCGGCTCCACCTGCAGCACATCCAGAACAGCACCCCCCAACTGCCCACTCTCAAGTGCCTCCAGCAAATCCTCCTCCACCAGATGCCCGCCGCGCCCCATATTGATCAGCCCAGCGCCTCGCGGCAGCAACGCAAACAGATTCCGGTCCAGTATCCCTTCCGTCTGCTCCGTCAACGGCAACACACACAGCAACATATCGCACTGCCCCAGAAACGCCGCCAACTGCGCCTGACCCGCAAAACAAGTCACCCCCTCAATCTCGTGAACACTGCGCGCCCAACCCGACAATGCAAACCCGAACGGCGCCAGCGTCGCCAGAATCTGCTGCGCCTGGGTGCCCAATCCCATCACCCCCACACGCCGGTGCTCTGCCGGCTGCAACAGATGCGCCTGCCAACAGCGTGCCGCCTGCTGCTCGCGATACCGCAGCATATCGCGATGCAAACTCAACACCGCCCAAGTGGCGTATTCGCACATCCCCCTCGTGATGCCCGGATCCAGCAGACGCACCACCGGCAGATCCACCGGCAAACGCGACAGGTCCAACTGATCGACCCCGGCCGACAAGGCAAACAGCACTTTCAGATTGGGCAGCAACTGCTGCAGATTGTCCGGCGCCTGCCACGCTGCCAAATACTCGATCTCCTCGGCATTGCCAATGTCCGGCCAAGCGCGCCACTCAATGTCCGGTGCGTGTTCGGCGAACAGCATTCGCCATCGTGGCGCGCGCGCGGGGTCTGCTTTGTAGAGCAAGGCCATGGGCTTTTCCTGCTAAAGAGAGGCGGAAGGGAGGTTGAAGTGAGCAAGCACCATCATCCCCCAAGCCCGACGCAGGATCTGTCGAAAGCCGGGGCCAAAACAGTTGATCCGGATGTCTCACGGGCCAAGTTCGGCTAAGTGCGTTGCCCGCACGCCGTAATCTGACAGCATCGCAACCGCCTCCCGGTTGCCGGACTCACGATGGGAAATGCCATGAACAGCAAAGTCGACGAAACCCCTCATTTGCTCCGTCAGCGCGAGCAGTTTGTGCCCCGTGGCCTGGTGACCGCGCACCCGCTGGTGATCGACCGCGCCCAGGGTGCCGAGTTGTGGGACGTGGATGGCAAGCGCTACCTGGACTTTGTCGGCGGCATCGGCGTGCTCAACATTGGCCATAACCATCCGAAAGTGGTCGCGGCGGTGCAGGCGCAATTGCAAAAAGTTTCCCACGCCTGTTTTCAGGTGGCGGCTTACACGCCTTATCTCGATTTGGCCCAGCGCCTGTGCGAGATGATCGGCGGGCAGGAAGCCTACAAGGCCGCATTCTTCACCTCCGGCGCTGAAGCGGTGGAAAACGCGGTGAAAATTGCCCGCGCCCACACCAATCGTTCGGCGGTTATCGCCTTTCGTGGCGGCTTCCATGGACGCACTTTGCTCGGCACCACGCTGACCGGCATGAGCCAACCGTACAAGCAAAACTTCGGGCCGTTTGCGCCGGAGGTGTTCCATACGCCGTATCCGAACGCGTATCGCGGCGTTAGCAGTGTTGACGCAATCAATGCCCTGAACGAATTGCTCGCTACCCAAGTGGCACCGGACCGCGTCGCCGCCATCTTGATTGAACCGGTGCAGGGCGACGGCGGCTTCCTCACCGCGCCGCCGGAGTTTCTCCAGGCCCTGCGCGCCTTGGCCGACAAGCACGGCATCGTGTTGATCCTCGACGAAATCCAGACCGGCTTCGGCCGCACCGGCACCTGGTTCGGCTACCAGCACTCTGGCATTCAGCCTGATCTCGTCACCGTGGCCAAAAGCCTTGCCGGTGGTTTGCCGTTGTCGGGGGTTGTCGGCAAGGCACACATCATGGACGCGCCACTGCCCGGCGGCTTGGGCGGAACCTATGGCGGTAACGCGCTGGCCTGCGCGGCAGGTCTGGCGGTGATCGATGCGTTTGAAGAAGAACAACTGCTGGCGCGCAGCCAACTCCTGGGCGAACGCCTGCGCCAGGGCCTGCTCGGCCTGCAAGCGCGTTATCCGCGCATCGGCGACGTACGCGGCACCGGCTTCATGCTGGCGATCGAACTGATCAAGGATGATGCCGCGCGCACCCCGGATGCCGACCTTAATGCACGGGTGATCGACGAGGCCCGCGCCGGCGGTTTGCTGGTCATCAAATGCGGCGTCTACCGCAACGTGCTGCGCTTCCTTGCGCCGCTGGTGACCACCGAAGCCCAAGTCGACGAAGCCCTACAGATCCTCGACGCCGCCTTGGCACGGGTCTTGAACTCGAATTCGAAGTAGCGCTTTGCCCGCAACGGGCCAGATGCGTCCAGGAGGTTTGATCCAGATGGGGCTGACAGGATTGGGGCTGACAGAATACAGAGCGCTGGTTATTGATTGCGACGAAGTGCTGGTGGATCGCGATTCGGGCGTCTGGGCCGCGCTGCACCCGCTGCTCGACAGCCGTGGCGGTCGACCGGCCAAAGACCAGGTACTGGAAGAATTCAACGCCGTCATCGCGACCCTTTATCCCCGTTTCGCCGAGCTGGGCTTCAGTGGCATGTTGTGTTTCGCCCATCGCCAGCTCGCCGAAAAGTGGGGCTTGCACGCCAGTTGGGAGGAGGGCATGAGCTTCGCCCGTTCGGCGGGCAACTGGTCACTGTTCGAAGACGCGCCGGGCGCAATGCTGTATCTGCGCAAGTTTTATCGACTGCTGGTGCGCGGCGACCGCGATGCCGAGGACCGCGACCTTCTGTGCGAGCGACTGGGAATTGCACCGGAAGATTTCATTTCCCTGGCCGAAGGTCCGCAATGGCTCATCGATCAGGGCGATCAGGTGCAACCGGTCCTGCACGTGACCCGACCGTCGGTCGAGCCCTTCGCCGCGCTGGACCGCTGCTTGATCGGCCGCCACCGGGCGCGTCAGCCATCGCCGTGTGCGGCGCAGTACTGCATCAACAGCATGGCCGATCTGGTGGCGCAGCATCAGCTGTCTTTACGGCGCTGATTTTGCTAGAAGATTGTCTTACAACGGCAGTCAAGAGGTACGTGATGGAAGGGCTCGTAAAACTGGATCGGATCGACATCAGCATCCTGGTCGAACTGCAGAAGGACGGCCGGATGACCAACGTCAGCCTTGCCGATGCCGTCGGCCTGTCTGCCAGCCCGTGCCTGCAACGGGTCAAACGGCTTGAATCGGCCGGTTATATCTCCAGCTACAAAGCGCATCTGAACCTGGCCAAGATCACCGACTCGGTCACCGTCTTCACCGAGATCACCCTCAGCGACCACAAGCGCGAAGACTTCGCCAAGTTCGAATCCAACATCCGCCTGGTTGATGAAGTCCTCGAATGCCATTTGATCAGCGGCGGCTACGACTACCTGGTGCGCTTTATGACCCGCAGCATCCAGCACTATCAGGAGGTGGTGGAAAGCCTGCTCGACAAAAACATCGGCATCTCGAAGTACTTCAGCTACATCGTCATCAAGTCGCCTGTGCTCAAGGACGGCGTGCCGCTGCGCAAGCTGCTGCGGCACTGACATGACTTCAGGCGTTTTGTAGGCAATCTCGACGTCCCAGTGTTTATTTTTCACGCACCTTCTTCAGAAGCGCCCGGCAGAAACTTGCCTCGCGGCGCTTCATCCTCATCTCCCTCATTGAACGACACGTTGCATCAGCGACGCTTCGTTCAAACATGAAACTTTCAGCGCGATTCGCTGGACAACCGCACCACCGGGCTGATCAACGGCAAGGGCACGCTGCACCTGAACGCTGCGTCGCTGGATTCCAGCGACGGCGGTGAAGTCTCGGCCAAGGGTGACATGACCCTCGCGCTCAAGAGCCTGACCCAGAACGGTGGACGGCTGTTGGGTGACGGCGCCGTGACGCTGGAGCTCAACGGCGGGGATCTCAACAACCAACGCGGGCTGGTCACGGCGAAAGGCGCCTTGACCGTCAACCGTCTGCGCGACTTCAACAACCAGTACCGGCCAGGCGTTCATCGACGGACAGACCTCCAACGAGGATCAGTTCAAGTA